>NZ_JBSHBL010000026.1:0-13230 GCF_053611985.1 Streptomyces sp. NPDC054770 | reverse complement strand
GGGGGGGCTGGGGGCCCCCCCAGCCCCAGGACCCGCGGCGGCCCCACCCGGCGGGGGGCTGGGCGGGGGCCCCCTCGACCTGATCTCCCTCTTCTCGACGCCGCTGCTGGCGCAGGCGGGCCTGGTGGAGGCGAGGGTGGTCCGCAAGGCGCTCCGCGCGGCGGCCGCGGGCGAGCCGCTGCCGCTGGACGGGCTGGCCGACCTGGTCTCCCTGGAACTGTGGCTGCGCCGGCTCCTCTCCCGCCGGGGCACCTGCTGGACGGGGACACCGGCACGGGCCCGTGCGGTCCCTGCGGGGGTGACGCCGATGAGGGGGGCGTTGGCGTCGGGGGCGTGAGGTTGTGAGGGGGGCACCGCATCTGGGGGCTGCCGCCCCCAGGCCCCCGCATTCGGGGTGGGGGCCTGGTGATTCGGCTGCGGCCCGGTGGGGGCCGATCGCGCAGTTCCCCGCGCCCCTTACGGGGCGCTGTAGTTGCCGCTTCTCCCCAGCCGCGGGCGCTCGTGACCTATCTCAGCTGCGGGCAGTCGTGCCGCTGGGGCGGCACGGGTGGGCGCAGCGGCACCCGGCCAGCGCCGGTGAGCGACACCCCCTGCCCCCAGCCCCCACCCCGGGCAACCCTCGACGCCGGCGTCGGCACCCCCCCCCGCCCCCACCCCGGGCAACCCGCAACCCCCGGCGTCGAAACTCCGTGCCCCTTCCTCCGCCCCCGGCGACAATGGCCCGGTGCGGTACCGAATCCTGGGTGTGACCCAAGCAACCGACGACCAGGGCGCCTCCATACCCGTCGGCGGCCCCCGCCTCCGCGCCCTGCTCACCGTCCTCGCCCTCCACCCCACCCGCACCCTCACCCCCGAGACCCTCATCGGCGAGATCTGGGCGACGGACGACGACCCGCCGCAGGACGCTCCGGCCGCCCTCCAGGCCCTCGTCGGCCGGCTCCGCCGCAGCCTCGGCAAGGACGTCATCACGTCGACGCCCGGCGGCTACCGCCTGGAGGCGACCGAGGACGACATCGACCTGCACGTCTTCGAGCGGCAGGTACGTGAAGGCAGCCACGCCCTGAGCACCGGCGACCCGGCGACAGCCCACCGGCTCCTCACCGAGGCCCTCGCCCTGTGGCGCGGCCCCGCTCTCGCCGACCTCCCCGACCGCACCGCGGCCGCCGCCCGCCCGGAGGCGCTCCGGCTGGAAGCCACCCGCACCCGCGCCGACGCCGCCCTCCGCCTCGGCCGCGCCGCCGACGCCGTACCGGAGCTGACCGAGCTCACCACGGCCCACCCGTACGACGAGCCGCTGCAGGCCCTGCTCATCCGCGCCCTGCGCGACACCGGCCGCCCGGCGGACGCCCTCGCCGCGTACGAGACCGCCCGCCGCACCCTCGCCGACGGCCTCGGCACCGACCCGGGCCCGGAACTCCAGGCACTGCACGCGTCGTTGCTCACGCAGGAACCCACCCCCCTCGGCGCACCCCCGCCCCGCACCGGCAACCTCCGTCCGCGTCTTACCTCTTTCGTGGGCCGGGAACCCGAACTCGAAGCCGTTCGTTCCGAATTGCACAGGACCCGTCTCGTCACCCTCACCGGACCGGGCGGCTCCGGAAAGACCCGTCTCGCCGAGGAGGCCGCCGCCGGGCTCCCGCAGGCATGGCTCGTCGAGCTCGCCCCGCTCGACCGGCCCGAGGCGGTGCCGAGCGCGGTGGTCAGCGCGCTCGGTCTGCGCGAGACCGTGCTCATGACCAACGAGCTGGCGACCGTGCAGACCGACCCCACGGCCCTGCTCGTCGAGTACTGCGCCCCGCGCAGCCAACTCCTGATCCTTGACAACTGCGAACATGTCATCGAAGCGGCGGCCGCCCTCGCCGAGACCCTGCTCACCCACTGCCCGGGACTCACGGTCCTCGCCACCAGCCGTGAACCCCTGGGCGTCCCCGGCGAGTCGGTGCGCCCGGTCGAGCCCCTCGCCCCCGAGCAGGCGCACCGCCTCTTCGAGGAGCGCGCCGCCACCGTCCGACCCGGTACCGGGGCGAGCGACGCGGCGGCTGTCGACGAGATCTGCCGCCGCCTGGACGGACTGCCCCTGGCGATCGAGCTCGCGGCGGCCCGGCTGCGGCTGCTGACACCCCGGCAGATCGCCGACCGGCTCGACGACCGCTTCCGCCTGCTCACCGCCGGCAGCCGCACGGTCCTGCCCCGCCAGCAGACCCTGCGCGCGGTCGTCGACTGGTCCTGGGACCTGCTGGACGAGCGGGAGCGGACCATGCTGCGCGAGGTGTCCGTCTTCGCCGGCGGCTGGGATCTCGCGGCGGCGGAGGCCGTGTGCACCGGACCGGCCGCCGACCTGGTCGGCGCACTCGTCGACAAGTCCCTGATCGTCGCCACCCCGGACGGCACGGAGGGCGCCGGCGGCACCGGCGGTATGCGCTACCGCATGCTGGAGACCATCCACGAGTACGCCGTCGAGCGCGCCGCGGAGGTTCCCGGGCTGCGCGCGGCGGCCGAGCGGCGGCACGGCGCGTGGGTGTGCGCGCTCGTGGCGGACGCGGAGCCGAGACTGCGCTCGGGGGAGCAGCTCCCCTGGATCCGCCGCCTGGAGACCGACCTCGACAACATCCGGGCCGCCCTCGACCGGTCGGTCCGCGCGGGCGACGAGGCGCAGGCGGGCCGCATCGTCCTCGCCGTCGGCTGGTTCTGGTGGCTGCGCAACTACCGCCAGGAGGCGTCGGTCTCGGTGCGCGCGGTACTGCGCCTGGGCGTCGCCCGGGACGCCCTGCCCGAGGGCGCCGGTCCGGACGAGCTGCGCGCGCTCGCCGACGTGGCGGACCCCGTGGGCGCGCTGCTGGCCGCCCCCGACGCCGAGGCCGGGCACCCGCTGTACGAGCTGCGCATGGACCTCAGGATGCTCGACCTGTTCCTGGCCTCCGAGTCCGGCCAGCCGGACCTGGTGACGGACGAGCGGACTCCGCGGTACGTCGCGCTCGTCCGGGCCGCCTTCGAGCCGGGCGGTCCCCGGGCCGCCCGGCTGCCGGGCATCATCTGGCCGCTCACCGCGTGGACCCTGGGCGGCCCCGCCGTGGACATCGCCCCGGACATGTCCGCGGTGGTCGCCAACTGCCGGGAGTACGGCGGTGACTGGGAGATCGGCGTCACCCTGATGTACCGCACCCACATCCTGGTCGACTCACCCGGCAACCTGCGGGGCGTCGACGAGGACCTGGCCGAGCTGCGCGTCCTCAGCCGGCGGGTCGGGGACCGCTGGATGGGGGCGCAGGTGTGCAGCGCGGCCGGCGAGGCGGCCATGGCGCGCGGCCGGTTCGAGGCGGCGGAGAGCGAGTACCGGGAGGCGCTGCGGCTCGCCCACGAGGTCGGTGCGTACGCGGAGACGCCGTTCCTGCTGGCGCGGCTCGCCGAGATCGCCTTCCGCTCCGGGGACCGGGCGGGTGCCCGGGTCGCCCTCGACCGGGCGGGCGAGGCCTCCGACCGGTACGGGGTGGCGGAGTCGAAGGCGTACGTGGCGGTGCTGCTGGCGCTGCTGGCCCACTACGACGGGGACCTGCCCCGGGCGCGCGAGTACTACGAGACCGCCCGTGTCATGACGGCGGCCGGCTCCGCGCCCCCGCAGTTCATGGCCGCGATCCATGCCGTCGACGCCATGCTCACGGCCCTGGAGCACGGCCCCGCGCGGGCGCTGCCGGTCGTGGCCGAGGGGCTGCGCGAGGCGGTGGAGTACCGGTGCGCCGAGGTGATCACGGCGGCGTTGGTGGACGTCGGCGCCGACCTGCTGGCCCGGCTCGGCGATCTGGCGGGTGCGGTACGGCTGTACGCCGCCGCCGACCACTGGCGGGCCGGCAGCATCCGCCCCGAGCCGGAGCGCACCCGCGCCGAGGAGGTCGACGCGGCCGCCCGCGCGACGCTGACCCCGCGGCGCTACGCGGCCGAGCGCTCGCGCGGAGCCTCCCTCACCGAGGAGGACGCCCTGCGCGAGCTGAGCAGCACGCCGACCGCCGCCACCGCCACCTGAACCAGGGCGCCGCCCCTACCGGCAGGTGAACCTCGACTCGGCCCAGTCGGCGAGCGCCAGCGTGTCGAAGGCGGTCTGCGGTTCGACCACCAGACGCACGGTCCGGCGCCCGGTGAGATCCACATGGACGGGTACGGCGGCCTGTCCGCCCTCGACCACCCCGGACCGCCACAGCCGCACCCCGTCCGCGTAGACGGCGAAGGCGACCCTGCCGAGGCCGAGGGTCATGTCGTCGACGCCGGCCGTCGCGTCGTAGGCGGTGCACTGCCGGTTGAGGTCGATGGTGACGGAGGACCGGCCGTGCACGGTCACGCCGTGCGCGTACTCCGTGCCGGCGACCGTCACGCCGTACCGCTGCCACACCCAGCTGCTCTCGCCGAGCCGCATCTCGGGCCGGGTGCCGTCACCGGTGATGTCGAAGCGCAGCTCGCTCCACTGGTAGACGACCGGGGCGGCCGGCGGAGTGGGCGTCGGCGTGGGAGTGGGGGTCGGCCTCGGGGTCGGTGTTGGCGACGGGGTGGGGGCCGGCTTCGGGCTCGGGGTGGGCCTGGGGCTCGGGGTCGGCGTCGGGGTGGGTGTCGGGGTCGGTTCGGGGGCGAGGACGACCGGCTCGGGCGCCGGTTTCCGCTTCGCCGGGGTGGGGGTCGGTGTCCCGGGCTGCACGACCGGCGTGGACGGGGTGGGTCTGACGGCCTCCTTGACGGGGTGGCTGTCGTTCGTCAGGGCGAGGGCCACCACCGCGACCGCCGCCGCGACCACTCCGGCGGCGATACCGGCCTTCACCGGCCCCGCGAGCCCCTCCGAGGCCGCGGCACCCCCGCCGCCGCCCGCCCCGCCGGACGAACCGCTCGCCGCGGCGGCCGCACCCGCGGCCCCCACTCCCGCGCCCCCGGCGATGATCCCGAGCGCCTTGGCGTACCCGGCGGCCCCGAACCAGCCGATGACCGCGACCGGCACGACGGCCGGGATACCGCTCGCCACCTCTTCGATCTGGGCGGCGGCCAGCCGGCACCTGGCGCACTCCTCCAGGTGCTTGCGCAGCCCCCGCTCGGCGCGCACCCGCAGCTTGCGGCGGGCGTAGCCGCCGAGCTGGTCGGCGTAGCGGGCGCACTCCTCGTCGTCGACGAGGGAGGCGCTCACATGGGCCTGGAGGTAGGCCTGCTTGAGGCCCTCGCGAGCCCGGCTGGCCAGGACCCGGGTGCCGTTGGCGTCCAGCCCGAAGAGGACGGCCACCTCGCTCGGCGACTCGTCCTCGACCTCGGTGTGCCACAGCACGGCCTGCCAGCGCTCCGGCAGCGAACGGAAGGCCTGCATCGCCATCGACTGCTCGGCCTCGTGCATCGCACGCACGTCCGCGCCGAGGTCGATCGTGTCGGCGTCTGACACCTCGGTGCCGTGCGCGGCCTGCGCGGCGAACAGCGCGAAGTCGTCCACGAGTTGCTCACGCCGGGCCGACTTGGTCCACTGCGCGGCGACCCGCCGTACCGAGGTGAGCAGATAGGCGCGCACGGCGTACTCGGGCCCGGAACCACCGCGCACCGCCTGCAACATGCGGGCGAAGACCTCGGCGGTCAGGTCGTCGGCGGTGTGCCCGTCCCGGCAGCAGGATCGCGCGTAGCGCCGTACCGCGTCCGCGTGCCGCCGGTACAGCTCCTCGTACGCCGAGTCGTCACCGGCCCGCATCCGCTCGATCAACTGGCTGTCGGGATGCGGAAGTTCCCGGGGCGGCGGCAGCACACTCCCGTCACGCTGTGCCGGAACGTTCCCTTCCGGCGGTTTCCCGGCCGGCGGCACCGCGGCCCGCCCGCCCTGGCTGGGCACCTGCGGCGAGGTCGTCCCCTCACCCACGGGCTCGTCCCACCCGTCAACACCCATAGTGGAACGCCCCCGATGCCAGCCCGACCGACCGAATCACCGACTCAGCCTGCCACACCGCCTTCTACCGGGACCCCCGAGCGACGAAACGGTCACCCGGAAGGGGAAACGCCGACTGCTGTGCCCCGACTACCGCGCCCCGAAGGGGCGCGGGGCTGTGTTTGATTTGCGGCTACCGCCGGCGGGCGCGACCGGCCACAGCCGACCCGCACCCGCCCACGGCACACGCTCCTGCGAAGCCACCCGGCCGACCGAGCAAGGTCACCGTCAGGTACGAGACCGCAACCCCTCCAACAGGATGTCGAGCAGCCGGGACGAAGCCGCCGCCTGCTGCGCAGCATCCGGCAGGGACGGCGCCGCCGTCGCGATCACCAGCAGCACGTCGGAGACGGAGACGTCCGGCCGCAACTCACCGGCCGCCCGCGCCCGTTCCACCAGCCGCCCCACGACGTCGAGCAGCGCGGCCGCGCCCGTGTCGTCGGCGGCGATGTCGGCCACCGGCTCCCGCTCCTGCGACACCAGCCGCAACTCCCCGGCCCCCGGCTGCGTCCGCTGCTGCGGCACCCGGGCCTCCTCGGCCCCGGAGCCGGCCACGGCACTGCCGCCGATCTCCTCCGGCACCCCGACCCGCAGCACCTGAGGCGGCAGCAACCGCCCCGCCCCCGACGCCACCGACGTCCGCAGGAAGCGCGACAGCGCCGACCACGGCTCGTCCTCCTGCCCGAGCGCGGCCCGCGCCTGGTCGGTCAGCCGGGAGGTCTCCTCCTCGGCTATCCGCCGTACCAGCACGTCCTTGCTCGGGAAGCGCCGGTACACGGTGCCGACCCCGACCCGCGCCCGCCGCGCCACGTCCTCCATCGGCGCGCCGTACCCCAGCTCGCCGAAGACCTCGCGCGCCGCACGCAGCACGTGCTCCAGATTGCGCTGTGCGTCCACTCGCAACGGCGTGGTACGCGGCCCGTCACCGCGTCCGTTGCCCGCCGTCGCGCTCACCGTTCCGCCACCGGCCGCGAGAGCGGATACCGATGACCAATGCGTGTCCTGAATGTGCATTTGTTTTCCCCCGGTTAACGACGTCTCCCCCCGGAGACTCCCCGTCACTGATTAGCCGGAGCAAGCGGAACTGCGGCCGACCCATGACCGATCCATGGACCGCGGGCCGGCCGGGCCGCCCATCGCGGACCGATCGACCACATCCCCTACACCCCGTCGACACACGAACATAGTTGAGAGGCTGTCAATTCAGAAGGGGGACGTTCCGCACGGAGCGCCCCCCGATCGGAGTACGAGTCGCTTACCTCCCGATTCGACGCCTTCGCACCCCCCTGCCCGCCCCCGCTGACCTGGTCCCTTTCGTCCGGCCGTGGGCGCGCGCCCGGCGCCCGGCACAGCCGTCCCCCGGTCACACAAATTGCCGGGGCTGTGGACAAACAACAGTCACGGGTGCGTCATGGGATGGTGAAGGAACGTGCGCGCATTCTCGTTGTCGGTGGCGGCTACGTCGGGATGTACACGGCCCTGCGGCTGCAACGGAAGCTGAAGCGGGAGCTCAGGCAGGGTGAGGTCGACATCACTGTCGTCGCCCCCGACCCCTACATGACGTACCAGCCGTTCCTTCCCGAGGCGGCCGCGGGTTCGATTTCCCCTCGTCATGTCGTCGTACCCCTGCGACGCGTTCTGGACCGGTGTCATGTGGTCATCGGCGAGGTGACGTCCGTCGAACACGCCGAGCGCACCGCCGAAGTCGCCACCCTCGCCACCGCCGAGGAGCGAAAAGGCGCCACTTTCCTGGAGTACGACGAACTGGTCCTCGCCCCCGGCTCGGTCTCGCGCACGCTGCCCGTCCCCGGTCTCGCCGAGCACGGCATCGGCTTCAAGACCGTCGAGGAGGCCATCGGCCTGCGCAACCACGTCATCGAGCAGATGGACATCGCCTCCTCCACCCGTGACCCCGCGATCCGCGACGCGGCCCTCACCTTCGTCTTCGTCGGCGGCGGCTACGCGGGCGTGGAGGCCCTCGGCGAACTGGAGGACATGGCCCGCTACACCACGCGGTACTACCACAACATCCAGCCCGAGGACATGAAGTGGATCCTGGTCGAGGCCACCGACCGGATCCTCCCCGAGGTCGGCGCCGAGATGGGCCGCTACACCGTCACCGAACTGCGCCGCCGCAACATCCAGGTGCTGCTCGACACCCGCCTGGAGTCCTGCGTCGACCGCGTCGCCGTCCTCAGCGACGGCCAGCGCTTCCCGACCCGCACCCTCGTCTGGACGGCCGGCGTCAAACCGCACCCCCTGGTCGCCGCCACCGACCTGCCGCGCACCTCGCGCGGACGGCTGAAATGCACCGCCGAGCTGACGATCGACGGCGTCGACCACGCATGGGCCGCGGGCGACGCCGCCGCCGTCCCCGACGTCACCGCCGCCGAACCCGGCACCGAGACCGCCCCCAACGCCCAGCACGCGGTCCGCCAGGCCAGGGTCCTCGCCGACAACATCGTCCACGCCCTGCGCGACGAACCCCTCGACACCTACGCCCACAAATACGTCGGCTCGGTCGCCTCGCTCGGCCTCCACAAGGGCGTCGCCCAGGTCTACGGCCGCAGGCTGAAGGGCTACCCTGCCTGGTTCATGCACCGCGTCTACCACCTGAGCAGGGTGCCCACCTTCAACCGGAAGGCCCGCGTCCTCGCCGAATGGACCCTCTCCGGGCTCTTCAAACGGGAGATCGTCTCGCTCGGATCACTCGAACATCCTCGAGCGGAGTTCGAACTCGCGGCCGGTGGAAAACATCCTCACAGTCCCTCCGACGACTCGAACGGGTCGTCCTGACGGAACTCAGGAACTCCACGGACCGCCCCGGCGTCTGACGGATGTCGTCGCCGACGGCCACCCTGCCAGACTGCCCCCAGACCGAGCACAAGGCTTCTTCCACCCTCTCCCCAGAACTGCACCGGGGGACATCCCCCGGCCCCCGGCCGCTCCCCGAGCCGGCCGGAGACGACGACACGAGGCAAGGTTTCGTGAACTTCACGCGCTGGAGCGCCCGGCTCCCCGGAACGCAGCGCCGCGCCGCAGCGCGGACCGAGCACGCGGTTCCCCCGGACCGGCGGGGGGAAGGATCCGTGCCCGCGGCCCGCGCCGAACAACTGACCGACGAGCCATCCTGCGTCCCAGCCGTCGACGAACTGCCCGCCCGCGGCGTCCTCGACCACGTCCCGGCCCTGGTCGCCCTCGTCCACGGCCCCGACCACCACATCGCGTACGTCAACGACGCCTATACGACGGCCTTCGGCGTACGCCCCCCGGGCGCCCCCGCCCGCGAGGCCCTCCCCGAACTCGCCGAACTGGGCCTCCTCCCCCTCCTCGACCAGGTCCTGCGCAGCGGCAAGCCCCGCACGCTCAAGTCCCGCAAGGCGCTCGACGGCCGCACCTACACGTTCACCTGCACCCCGGTCGCCGAGAACGGCGACCGCGACGGCGGCGTCCTCCTCTTCGCCACCGACGTCACCGACCACGCAGAGGCGGCGGAGCGGCTGCGCGCCAGCGAACGCCGGCAGCGCGAAACGGCCGTGACCCTGCAGCGCTCGCTGCTCCCGCAGGAACTGGAACAGCCGGACGACCTCCGGATCGCCGCGACCTACCAGCCCGGCGGCACCGAGGCCGCGGTCGGCGGCGACTGGTACGACGTCATCACCCTCGGCGGCGGCCGCACCGCCCTCGTCATCGGCGACGTGATGGGCCGGGGCGTCCGCGCGGCGGCCGTCATGGGCCAGCTCCGGACAGCGGTCCGCGCCTACGCCCGCCTGGACCTCCCCCCGCACGAGGTCCTCCAGCTCCTCGACGGCCTCGCCACCGAGATCGACCCCAACCAGATCGCCACCTGCGTCTACGCCGTCCACGACCCCAACGAGGGCCGACTGGTGTACGCCTCCGCCGGCCACCTCCCGATCCTGGTCCGCGACGAGCACGGGAGCGTGCTGCGCACCGAGGAACCGACCGGACCGCCGCTCGGCACCGGCGGCTGGGTCCACGCGTCCGCCTCGGTCCCGCTGGGCCCCGGCTCGACGGCCGTCCTCTACACGGACGGCCTGGTCGAACGCCGGGACGCGGACCTGGACCAGGGCATCGAGGCCCTGGCACACGCACTGGCAGGCGCCACCGGCACCCCGCAGGTCGTCTGCGACCGCCTGGTCCGCTCGGCCGGCGTCACGGCCGACCACGACGACGACGTCGCCGTCCTGGTCCTCCAGCACCCGGCCCGTACGGGCCCCGACAGCGACCTGTTCCGCAACGCCGCGCTGGAACTCCTCGGCGGCATCGAGGCGGCGCCACGCGCCCGGGCGTTCGCCTCCGGCGTGCTGGCCAGCTGGCGCTTCCCGGCCGATCTCCATGACCTGGGCGTCCTCGCGACGAGCGAGCTGGTCGCCAACTCCCTCCAGCACGGCACCCCGCCCATGCGGCTGCGGCTCCGCCGCACCGACCGCCGACTGATCATCGAGGTGACGGACGGCGACGACCACCTGCCGCGCCGCCGCCGTGCGGAACCGGGCGACGAGTCGGGAAGGGGCATCGCGATCGTGGCGACGATCGCCTCGGGGTGGGGGTCGAGAAGGACGCCCGGGGGAGGAAAGGCGGTGTGGTGCGAGTTCGTACTGCCGAAGGGGTAGGGGGCGGATCGTTGTTCGGCTGCGGGTCAGTGGGGGCTGGTCGCGCAGTTCCCCGCGCCCCTTACGGGGCTCGATGTCCGCGGGCAGTCGTGCCGCTGGGGCGGCACGGGTGGGCGCGGGCGGCACCCTGCAAGCGCCGGTAAGCGTCCCCACCCCCGCCCCCCACTACGCGGACACGGACTCCGAAGTCGCCCCACCTCGCGCCACGACCCTGCTTCTGGCAGCGAGCCAAGGCCGGTCCTGGACGTCAGTCAGCCGCTTCCCCAGCCGCACCGCCAGCACACTGATCCCCAGCGAGAACAGCAGGAACGTCACGACGTACGGCGCATGCAGCGAGGCCCCCATCGGCCCGCCCACCGCCGGCCCCACCGCCAGCGCCAGCTGCTTGACCAGCGCGAACGCCGAGTTGTACTGCCCGGCCATACCCTCCGGCGCCAGGTCGGCCACCAGCGGAGCCACCGTCGGCGACAGCATCGCCTCACCCAGTCCGAACAGCGCGTACGTCGACACGAACGCGGCCGTCGCCATCTCCTGGCTGCCGTGCCCCAGCCCCGCGTACCCGGCCGTGACCCACGCCACGGCCCAGATCAGCCCGACCCCGGCGATCACCCGCGACCGCCGCCGGCGCTCGACGAACTTGAGCACGGCGAACTGCGCGACGACGATCATCAGCGTGTTCGCGGCCAGCGCGGTCCCCAGCGCGGACGTGGATATCCCCGCCGCCTCGACGCCGTACGCGCTCAGCCCGGACTCGAACTGCCCGTAGCACGCGAAGAACAGCACGAAGCCCAGCACGGACAGCTGCACCATCGCCCGGTTCCCCAGCAACTGCTTCCAGCTGCCCTTCGCCGACGTCGAGCCCGGCGCGTCCGTGATCCGCGGCGAGTGCGGTACCCGCACCGTCGCCATCACGACGGCCAGCAGCAGGAACATCGCCGCCTCGATCGCGAAGAGGAGGGTGAAGGAGGAGACCCGGGTGGTGTCGACGAGGTGGCCGCCTATGAGGCCACCGACTCCCAGCCCCAGGTTCTGCAGGAAGAACTGCGTCGCGAAGGCCCGGGACCGGGTCTCCGCCGTCGAGCAGTCCACGATCATCGTCGCCAGCGCCGGCTGCATCACTGCCTGCCCGGCCCCGAGCAGCGCCGCCGCGGCCAGCACGGTCGGACCGCTTCCCGCCAGCCCCAGGCTCAGCGCGCCGATCGCGGCCGTCACCAGGGCGGTGAGAAGGACCGGCAGTGGGCCGCGCCGCACGATCGCCCGGCCGGCGAACGGCAGCACTGTCAACGCGGCCACGGCGAAGACGGCGAGCACGAACCCCGCCGTCATGGCACCGAGCCCCCGCACCTGCGCCACATAGACGTACAGGTAGGGGACGGTGAAACCGAGCCCGAACGCGCTGAGTGCGTTGCCCACGTGGATCCGGCGCATCGCTGCGCCCATCGCCCTGGTCACGTTCACCTCTCTCAGGTCGTCAAGTCATGGACTGCTGAAGTCTCAAGACTTTGAAGCTAAAGTTCGAAGCTAAAGACTACATCGTGAAGGACTTCAACGCCAAGCACGCCCGTGCGATACTTCGGCCCATGGCCGACACCCCCGGCGCCGGCGAGCCGACCCTCGACGAGCAGATCGCCGCCTACCAGCGCGAATTCCAGGACCTCGACCCCCAGGTCGAGAAGATCGTCTCGGCGCTCTCCCGGCTCAACCGCCGTATGAACGTCGCCTACGGCCGCCAGACCGGCGCCCTCGGCATCAGCAGCGCGGAGTGGGAGGTCCTGAAGGCCCTCGTCCTCTCCGGCGTCCCGTACCGCATGGGCCCCAGCGAGCTGGCCAAGCGCCTCGGACTCACCCCCGCCGCGATGACCCACCGCATCGACCGGATGGTCGCCGAGGGGCTCGTCACCCGGGAGAGGGACGAGTCCAACCGCGTCCGGGTGATCGTCGAGCTGACCCCCGACGGACGCGAGAAGTGGCTGGAGGCCATGCGCCTCGCCTCCGTCTTCGAGGAGGATCTGCTCCAGGACCTCTCCCCGGCGGAACGCGGGGTGCTCGGCGAGGTCCTCACCAGGCTGCTGCGCCGCGTCGAGCACGCCCAGCCCGACGCCGGCGGCCGGCTCACCGACCTGGACTGACGCCGACGCGCGGGCCGTGGAAAAAATCTTGACAGGGGAGGCTTGACACCCCCCTGCCCGCCCCGTAATGTTCTTCGGGTTGCCGCGGGGCCGTAACGGTTCTGCGACAGCACCTCCGCCGCATGAGCGGCACCCCAAACCACCAGCACGATCTCCCGACCGGGTTGATTTCGGCGTGCCCGAATTCAATTCGATTTCGGGTCTCAGTGGTGCTCGATCGGACCGCACGGCCCGATTGGGAATCGCGGAGCGGATCCGCTAAGGTTTGGGACGTCGGAACGGCCCAACGGCCGGGAAGGCAACTCCCGCTGACTGGGAATCAGACGCCGAAAGGATCTGATAGAGTCGGAACCGCCGGAAAGGGAAACGCGAGAGCGGAAACCTGGAAAGCACCGAGGAAATCGGGTCGAGAAAAGATCTGATAGAGTCGGAAACGCAAGACCGAAGGGAAGCCCGGAGGAAAGCCCGAGAGGGTGAGTACAAAGGAAGCGACCGTTCCTTGAGAACTCAACAGCGTGCCAAAAGTCAACGCCAG
>NZ_JBSHBL010000025.1:15206-125606 GCF_053611985.1 Streptomyces sp. NPDC054770 | reverse complement strand
GCTTGAAGCACCCCGGGCCCCGCTGCGGTCGGGCTGGGTCAGCGCTTGTCGACGAGCTTCCACGCCGCGGGCACCGCGCCCATCGCCAGGGCCGCCTTCACCGCGTCGCCGATCAGGAACGGGGTGAGGCCGGCCGCGATCGCCGCGGACGCGGACATGTCGGCGGCGTAGGCCAGGTAGGGCACGCCGACGGCGTAGATGATCGCCTCGCCGAGCAGCATCGTGCCCGCCATCCGCAGTACGCCGCGGTCGGCGCCGCGCCGGGCCAGGGCGCCGACGACGGCGGAGGCGAGCATCATGCCGAGGATGTAGCCGAAGGAGACGGAGACACCGGAGGTGCCGCTCGCGAACCACGGCACGCCCGCGAGGCCGGCCAGCGCGTACAGGGCGAGGGAGAGCAGGCCGCGGCGGGCGCCGAGGGCGGTGCCGACGAGCAGGGCCGCGAAGGTCTGGCCGGTCACCGGGACCGGGGAGCCGGGCACGGGCACGGCGATCTGGGCGGCGAGACCGGTGAGCGCGGCGCCGCCGGCCACGAGGGCCGCGTCGCGCACCCGGGACGCGGGCAGGAGGTCGGCGAGGACGGTGCCGGTGCGGGTCGACGCGGCGGCGGTGGCGGTGCTCATGGGGACTCCGCGGGGTGGGGGCAGGCAAGGGACACCGTGACGCTATCCCGGGGCGTCTGAGCCGGACACGTCAGCGATCGACAAATGCCGGAAGCGGCACTTGGTGGGCTCTCCACAAAGGATGCGGGTTACACGCGGTACGGGGTGACGCCGATCACTGAGGCAGAGATGTTTCAGTCACGTCAACGGCATTGAACAGGCCTGTGGAGTTCCACCAATCGAATCCCAGCACTCTGGTGGGATTCAGGGTTTCTGGCCTACGCTTTTGGACATGGTCGCCCAGTCCCGGAACTTCACGTCGCGTCGCTATGTCGACCTGCGACGCCAGGGGGCTGCCACCTGTCGCCGTACGCCCTGAGGCCGCGCGGCGGGAGACCGGTCCGGCGCGCCTCGACGTCCGAGACGTGTCGGCCCCGTTCCCGAGGACGGTTTCCCATGCCCCGTACCGCGGCACCCCCGCTTCCCCCTGCGCCCCGTGACCGGCGGCGGACCAGTGCCAGTGTGGTCCTCCGCTCGGTCCTCGAGCACGGGCCGGTCGCCCGCTCCACCATCGCCCGGCTGACCGGGCTGTCCCCGGCCTCCGTCACCGACTACTGCGCCCGGTTCACCGAACTCGGCCTGATCCGGGAGACCGAGACGCCCCAGCGCGTCAAGGGCGTGGGCCGGCCGCACGTCCCGGTCGACCTGGACGACTCGCGGTTCGTGGTCGGCGGCGTGCACGTGGCCGTGCCGTACACCACGGTCGCGCTGCTCGATCTGCGCGGACGGGTCGTCGTACGGCGGGAGCTGAAGCACCGCTCCACCGATCCGCGCGGGGTGCTGGCACGGGCCGCCGCGGGGCTCGCCGCGCTGCTCGCCGAGGTGCCCGGCAGCCGGCCGCTGGGCGTCGGGGTGGCCGTCGGCGGGTGGGTGGACCGGGACTCCGGGACCGTCGTCGAACACCCGCTGCTCGGCTGGCGCGAGGTACCGGTGCGCGAGCTGCTCGGCGCGCACACCGGGCTGCCGGTCCATGTGGACGGGCACGCGCGGGCGCTGGTCAACGGGGAGCGGCTGTTCGGGCGGGCCCGGGGCAGCCGGAGCGTGCTGCACCTGTTCGTCGGGAACGTGGTCGACGCGGCCTTCGCCACCGGCGACGAGGTGCACCACGGCCCGCGCTCCCAGGCCGGCATGATCGGCCATCTCCCGGTGCCGGGCGGCACCGAGCCCTGCGACTGCGGACGCACCGGCTGCCTCCAGGTGGAGCTCAGCGAACGCACGCTGGTGCGGCGGGCCCGGGCGGCCGGGGTGACGGACGGCGGCAACCCGATGGACGTCCTCGCGGCGGCCGGGACCGGCGACCCGGCGGCCGTACGGCTGCTGGTGGAGCGGGCGCGGCTGACCGGGCGGGCGGCGGCGCTGCTGCTCGACGTCCTCAACCCGGAGAGCGTGGTCGTCACCGAGGTCGGCGTGCTGTACCGCGAGGACTGTCTGCGCGCGCTCCGCGAGGCGGTCGGGACGGAGCGGGCGGCCGTGGTCGCACCGACCAGTTTCGGGGCCTCGGTGCTGGCGGTGGCGGGCGGTTCGGTGGTCCTCGACGTGCTGTACCGGGACCCGCTGAGCGCCTCGTCCCCGACGGCTCCGACGGCAGCTCGGGCGACGGCTCCGGCGGCGGCTCCGGCCCTGTCACCAGAGCTTATTTAATTCAGAAACTCGGAATATTGACAGCCGTCGCACACGGCAAGGAACATCCTGGTCATGACCTGTCGCACCCTCTGTTGCTGACGTCTTGACGCGCCCCGGGCGCGCATTTCCCTCTGCGTGAGATCTCTCTTTCCGGCCTTCCGTCGCCGGGAATTCGCCCTGCCTTTCTGCTGCTTTTCCCTCGGAGCACTCCCATGCCTTCTGCGTCCTCTCCCGGCATCGACCGCCGGCTCTTCCTCACCTCACTGCTCGGCGCCTCGGCGGCCGTGGCCGGGCTGAGCGGCTGCGCGGGCGGCAGTGCCGCCGCCGACACCGCGGGCGCCTCGACCGCTCCGCTGGCGGACAAGGTGCCGTCCGGCACCAGCCTGAAGATCGCCTCGTATCTGAACACCCAGCAGTTGCAGTTCAAGCTGGCGAAGCTGCCTGCACTGCCGTTCACGGTGTCGAGCTGGGTGAACATCGGGGCCGGCCCCGACGTCATCAACGCATTCCGCGCCAAGTCCCTGGATCTCGCGAACAACGCGGGAATTCCACCGATCCAGGCGCAGTACCAGGGGTTCGCCGCGAAGATCGTGGCGATCGAGCTCACCCGTAAGCCGAACTACACGTTCGCCACCAAGCCCGGCAGCGACATCCACACGGTCGCCGATTTCAAGGGCAGGAAGCTGGCCTTCTCGCAGGGGCAGGCCCAGGGTGTGGTGCTGCTGCGGGCGCTCAAGGAGGCCGGGCTCGCCTACGGCGACGTGAAGCTGGTCCCGCTGACCAGCAACCAGTTCTTCACCGCCCTGCAGTCCGGCCAGGTGGACGTGGCGCCGCTCCCCAACACCCAGGCGCCGGCGTACCTCCAGCAGTACGGCTCGAAGGGCGCCCGCACCATCGCCACCGACGTCGTCGACCTGCTCAACCTGCTGTGGGCGCCGCAGGCGGTACTGAACGACAAGGCCAAGGCGGCCGCGGTCGCCGCGTACATCCCGCAGTGGGCCAAGGGCCTGGTCTGGCAGTGGGAGAACCCGGACACCTGGAACGAGGAGTTCTACGTCAAGACCCAGAACCTGACCCTCGCCCAGGCCCAGGGCATCACCAGGCTCGCCAACAAGCCGCTGTTCCCGCCCAGCTGGGCCGAGGCGATCAAGTGGGAGCAGGAGACCGCGGACCTGCTGGCGGAGGGCGGGTTCGTGAAGAAGACCGACGTCTCCGCGCTCTTCGACCACCGCTTCGAGTCCATCGCCGCGAAGGCCGTACCGGCGGAGTACCGGAAATGACCGCCGTGACCACCGGCACCGTGCCGGTTCCCGTCGCGGAGGAGGCGCACCGGGTCCGGCCGCGCCGCCGGCTCTCCCCCGGCCGCCGGCTGCCCGCCGCCCGGCTCGCCGGTCCGCTCGTCGTCCTCGCCGCCTGGGCGATCGCCTCCGCCGCCGGGCAGCTCGACCCCGGCGCGGTCCCGGCGCCCTGGACCGTCCTGGACACCGCCGTCCACCTGTGGACGGCCGGGACACTGCGCACCGACATCCTGACCTCCGTGGAGCGGGCCGGGTACGGGTTCGCGATCGGTCTGACCGCCGGGGTGCTGCTGGCGCTGGCCGCCGGGCTCAGCCGCACCGGCGAGGCGCTGATCGACGGGACCGTGCAGATCAACCGGGCGATCCCCACTCTCGGCCTGATCCCGCTGTTCATCCTCTGGCTGGGCATCGGCGAGACCTTCAAGATCGCCATCATCGCGATCGTCGTCTACATACCGATCTACCTGAACACGCATGCCGCGCTGTCCGCCATCGACAGCAGGTACGTCGAACTCGCCGAGGTGCTGGACCTGTCGAGGCTCCAGTTCATCCGGCAGATCGTGATCCCCGGCGCGCTGCCCGGATTCTTCGTGGGGCTCCGGCTCGGCGTCACCGGCTCCTGGCTCGGCCTGGTCGTCCTGGAGCAGATCAACGCCACCAGCGGCCTCGGCTACATGATGTTCCAGGCCCAGAACTACGGGCGCAGCGACATCATCCTCGTCGGTCTGCTGATCTACGGCGTCTTCGGCCTCGTCTCCGACACCGTGGTCCGACTCATCGAACGGAGGGTGCTGTCGTGGCGCCGCACACTGAGCAGCTGACCCGCCCGGCCGTCCGACTCCGCGGCCTGACCCGGTCGTTCGGGGACCGTACGGTCCTCGACGGCATCGACCTCGACCTGCCGGCCGGGCAGTTCACCGCCCTGCTCGGGCACAGCGGCTCCGGCAAGAGCACCCTGCTGCGGGCCGTCGCCGGACTCGACCACGGGGTCTCCGGCAGCGGGGAACTCACCGCCCCGGAACGGGTGTCGGTGGTCTTCCAGGACTCCCGGCTGCTGCCCTGGCGCCGGGTGCTGGACAACGTGGTGCTGGGCCTGGACGGCAAGGACGCGCTCGACCGGGGCCGCGCCGCGCTCGAAGAGGTCGGCCTCGGCGGCCGCGAACGGGCCTGGCCGGGCGAGCTGTCCGGCGGCGAGGCGCAGCGGGCCGCGCTCGCCCGGTCCCTGGTCCGCGAGCCCGAACTGCTGCTCGCCGACGAGCCGTTCGGCGCGCTGGACGCGCTCACCCGGATCAGGATGCACCATCTGCTGCGCGAGCTGTGGAAACGGCACCGGCCGTCCGTGCTGCTCGTCACCCACGACGTCGACGAGGCGATCGTCCTCGCGGACCGGGTGCTGGTCCTGGAGCGGGGCCGGATCGGCCTCGACCTGACCGTCGATCACGACCGCCCCCGCGGCGAGTACCGAGGCCGCCTGCTGGCGGCGCTGGGCGTCACGGAGGACGTCGCGTGACCGTCGGTCGCGGTGGCCGTCCCGGGGGCTGCCGCCCCCGGACCCCCGCTTCGGCCTGAACGGCCTCGTCCTCAAACGCCGGGCGGGCTGAAAAAGCATCCACCGGCGCTGAAAACAGCAAAGGACCCCGCATGACCCGCCAGCTCCACCTCAACGCCTTCCTCATGACCACCGGTCACCACGAAGCCTCCTGGCGTCTCCCGGAGAGTGACCCCTACGCCCACGTCGACCTCGCGCACTACGTGCGGCTGGCCCGGACCGCCGAGCGCGGAACCTTCGACTCCCTCTTCCTCGCCGACGGCCCGCACCTGTGGGGCAGCGTCGCGCAGCGGCCCGCCGGGGCCCTGGAGCCGCTCACCCTGCTCACCGCGCTGGCCACCGCCACCGAGCACATCGGCCTGATCGCCACCGCCTCCACCTCCTACAACTCCCCCTACAACCTGGCCCGCAAGTTCGCCTCGCTGGACATCATCAGCGGCGGCCGGGCCGGCTGGAACATCGTCACCACGGCGGGCGCGGAGGCGGCCCGCAACTTCGGCATCGACGAGGAGCCCGCGCACGCCGAACGGTACGCGCGTGCCGCCGAGTTCCTCGACGTGGCCCTGAAGCTCTGGGACAGCTGGGAGGACGACGCGATCGTCGCCGACAAGGCCTCCGGGGTCTGGGGTGACGACGCGAAGATCCATCCGCCCCGGCACCGGGGCACGTACTTCAGTGTCGAGGGCGCCCTCAACGTGCCCCGCAGTCCGCAGGGTTACCCGCTGCTCGTCCAGGCGGGGTCCAGCGAGGACGGCAAGGCGTTCGCGGCCCGGTACGCGGAGGCCGTGTTCACCGCGCAGCAGACCGTCGAGGAGGCGCGGGCGTTCTACGCCGACCTCAAGGCCCGGACCGCCGCGGCCGGCCGGGACCCGGACCACATCAAGGTGCTGCCGGGCATCGTCCCCGTGATCGGCTCGACCGAGGCCGAGGCACGGGCGCACGAGCAGCTCCTGGAGGACCACATCGTGCACCGGCACGGCGTGGCCAACCTGGAACGGCTGCTCCATCTCCCCACCGGAACCCTGGAGCTGGACGCCCTGCTCCCCGCCGAACTGCCGTCCGAGGACGCCATCGAGGGCGCCA
This sequence comes from Streptomyces sp. NPDC054770, assembly GCF_053611985.1. Taxonomy (NCBI): domain Bacteria; kingdom Bacillati; phylum Actinomycetota; class Actinomycetes; order Kitasatosporales; family Streptomycetaceae; genus Streptomyces; species Streptomyces sp. NPDC054770. The sequence goes on along the minus strand of NZ_JBSHBL010000025.1, from coordinate 119,391 downwards.
AGAGCCGCTACACGCTGGTCGTCGGCCTCGCCCGCCGCGAGCGGCTCACCGTACGGCAGCTGATCGGGCGGCTCGGCGGCGGCCGCGGGCACCTGACCTTCACCGGCACCCCGGAGCAGGTCGCCGACGCGATCGAGACCTGGTTCACGCAGGGCGCCGCCGACGGCTTCAACATCATGCCGCCGGTGCTGCCCTCCGGTCTGGAGACCTTCGTCGAGCACGTCGTCCCGATCCTGCGCACCCGCGGCCTGCTGCGCACCGGCTACGGCCCGCGCCGCACCCTGCGGGAGCGCTACGGCCTGCCCCGCCCCGCCAACCAGTACGTCACCCCCGCACTCGCCACCGCCTGAAAGTCCGACAGTCTGAAAGGACGCCCCCGCATGTCCATCGAGATCCGCAAGGTCACCGCGAACATCGGCGCCCAGGTCCTGGGCGTGGACATCTCCAAGCCGCTGGACGAGGAGCAGGTCGCCGCGATCCGCGAGGCCCTGAACGTCCACAAGGCCCTGGTCTTCGACGACGTGAACCTCGACGACGAGGGCCAGGAGGCCTTCGCCCGGCACTTCGGCGACCTCACCACCGCCCACCCGACGGTGCCCGCCGTCGACGGCGCCCCGAACGTGCTGCCCGTCGACAGCGAGCGCGGCCGGGCCAACCACTGGCACACCGACGTGACGTTCGTCCTGAACCCGCCCCAGGCCAGCACCCTGCGCTCCATCACGGTCCCGCCGTACGGCGGCGAGACCCTGATCGCCAGTTCGGCCGCCGCCTACCGCGACCTGCCCGAGCCGCTGCGGACGCTGGCCGACACGCTGTGGGCGGAGCACACCAACGACTACGACTACGCGGTACCGGACGAGGAGATCGACGCGGAGAAGGCCGCGCAGCGCGCCCAGTTCACGTCGATCAAGTTCCGCACGGTCCACCCGGTCGTCCGGGTGCACCCGCTGACCGGTGAGCGCGGCCTGTTCATCGGGGGGTTCGCACAGCGGATCGTCGGCCTGTCGAAGGACGAGTCCCGCCGGATCCTCGACCTGCTCCAGGCGTACGTCACCAGCCCCGAGAACATCCTGCGCCACCGCTGGTCCCCGAACCAGCTCGTCCTGTTCGACAACCGCATCACCCAGCACTACGCCGTCGACAACTACGACGGCCGGCCGCGCCGCCTCAACCGCGTCACCGTCGCCGGTGACGTCCCGGCCGGCATCGAGGGCAAGGAGAGCTACTCGATCGAGGGCGACGCCTCGCACTACACCTCCGTAGCCGAGTGAACACGTCACGTTGACGGCGTGTCCGGATAATGGGCGGCCTCCCCGGGACGGCGGGGAGGCCGCCCACACTATGGGCGTTTTTGCCCATCTCACGCATTGGACGAGCCGCGCCCATGCCGCACCGCAGCACCCCGGTCGAGACACCGCCGACGCACCACGAAGGCGACGCCTCCCCTTCTCCCTCCCTCTCCCCCGGCCTCAAGCAGCGCCACCTGTCGATGATCGCCCTGGGCGGGGTCATCGGCGCGGGCCTCTTCGTCGGCTCCGGCGCCGCCATCGCCGCCGCCGGGCCGTCCGTGGTCATCGCCTACACCCTCTCCGGGCTCCTGGTGATGCTGGTGATGCGGATGCTGGGCGAGATGTCGGCCGCGTATCCGTCGTCGGGCTCGTTCTCGGCGCACGCGGAGCGGGCGATCGGGCCGTGGGCGGGCTTCACGGCCGGCTGGTCGTTCTGGGTGCTGCTGTGCACGGCCGTGGGCCTGGAGGGCATCGGCGCCGCGAAGATCGTCACGGGCTGGCTGCCGGGGACGCCCGAGTGGGCGTGGGTGGCCCTCTTCATGGTCGTCTTCTGCGCCACGAACCTGGCCGCGGTGCGCAACTTCGGCGAGTTCGAGTTCTGGTTCGCGGCCCTGAAGGTGGGCGCGATCGGCCTCTTCCTGGTCCTGGGCGTGCTGGCCCTCGCCGGTGTCCTTCCCGGCACCGACTCCCCGGGCACCTCGAACCTGACCGACTTCCTCCCCCACGGCGGCGAGGGCCTGATCATCGGCGTGCTGGCCTCGATCTTCGCGTACGGCGGCCTGGAGACGGTCACCATCGCGGCGGCCGAGTCCGAGGACCCGGTCCGGGGCGTGGCGAGCGCGGTCCGCACCGCCATGTGGCGCATCGCGCTCTTCTACATCGGCTCGATGGCGGTCATCGTCACCCTGGTCCCCTGGGACTCGGAGGAACTCGTCGAGAAGGGCCCGTACGTGGCCGCCCTGGACCGCCTGGGCATCCCCGGCGCGGGTCAGCTCATGAACGTCGTGGTGCTGGTCGCCCTGCTCTCCGCGATGAACGCCAACATCTACGGCTCCTCGCGCATCGCCTACTCCCTGGTGGAGCGCGGCCAGGGCCCGAGGACGCTGGGCAGGATCTCCGGAGGTGTCCCGCGCCCGGCGGTCCTCACCTCCTGCGTCTTCGGCTTCGTCTGCGTCGTGCTCAGCTACTGGCGCCCGGACGACGTCTTCCCCTGGCTCCTCAACATGATCGGCGCGGTGATCCTGGTCGTCTGGATCCTCATCGCCGTCTCCCAGCTGCTGCTGCGCCGCCGCACCCCCGGCAAACCGGTCGTGCGCATGTGGGCGTTCCCGTACCTGACCTGGCTGGCGCTGGCGGGCATGGCGGTGATCTTCGTCCTGATGGCCCGCGAGGCGGACACCCGCGTGCAGCTGTACTACACGGGCGGAATGACGGCCGCCCTGGCGGCGGTGGGCTACGCGCGGCAGCGGCGGCGGAAAGCCGGGGCCGGTCAGGCTCCGGCCTCGGCCTCGGCCTCCCAGGCGGCAAGCCGGTCACGGTCGTAGGCGACGAAGGGGTGCTCGGGGCCGAGCGCCTGTGCCCGGAGCTGGGCGACCCGCTTCAGTATCGTGAGGGCTTCCCGGCGTCTGCCCAGACCGTGGGCGACGACCGCGTTCAGGGACAGGGCGGACACGGCCACCGGATGACCGGCCCCCTGAAGCCGCGTCCGGTCGGCCAGCACGCGGCGGGCGATGGGCTCCGCCTCCTCGTACCGTCCGAAGGCCACCAGGCCGACACCGTAGGAGTGGTAGGCCCCAACCGTCGTGAGGTCGTCCAGCGGCAGCGCCCGCTCACAGGTCTCGGTGAGGGCATCGACCTCGGACCTGAACTCGGCCTCCTTGCCGAGCTGCGGAAGGACCTCCGCGAGGTAGACCCAGGTGAACAAGGTCTCCGGTGCGTGATTCCCCAGCACCCGCCGCTGGCCTTCGAGTGCCCTGCGGAGCAGGCGTTCGGCCTCCTCGTCCTGGTCCTGTAGGTCGAGCGGCTGGTGCAGGCCGACACAACTGCGCAGGGTGTCCGGATGATCGGGCCCCAGCACGAGTTCGCGGCGCGCGAGGACCCGGCGGTGCAGTTCCTCGGACTCGGCGTAACGCCCCATCCGGAACAGGGCTCCGGCCTCCACTTCGCGTGCCTGCAGGGCGACCGGGTGCTGCACGCCGAGCAGCGCCTCGCCCCGGTCGGCGACCTCCGGAGCGAACCCGAGAGCACCGGCGAAGTCACCCGAGTCGAACACCTGCCGCACAACGCGCACCGCCAGCTCAACGGTACGTTCCCCGGGCGCTGCCCTCAGCAACGCCACGGCATGGGGCGCCAGCAGCCCGAGCCGGTCACGGGTCTCGGGTGAGGCGGTGTCCCGGTCCGGCAGCGCCGCCTCCAGCAGCCCGGCCGCCGTCTCCACCAGTGCCGGTCTCCGTCCCTCCGGGACCCCGGCCGCGACGCTGTCGAGGAGGACGCCGTGCGCGCGGACACAGCGCACCCCCTCGGACACGACGACCAGTTCGGCCAGCGAGTGGTCGAGCAGTGCCCGCAGGGCGGGTTCCACCCGGGCCGGTTCGAGTTCCTCGACGGCCGGCGCCCCCTGCGCCAACGGGGCCAGCGCGTCCAGCGGCACGGGATCCGCCGCCCAACAGGACAGCAGCCGCAGCAGCGTCGTCGCCTCCGGCAGGCCCTGCCGGGTCAGGGTGTTCAGGGACAACTGCCAGGTGCGGCCGACCAGGTGGCGGGACTGGCTGCCGCCCTGGCCGGCCGCGCCCCGGTCCACGATGCCGGTCGACTCCTCGGCGAGCTTGCGGTCGTACTCGTCCATGGACCACGACTCCAGCAGCTGGTGTGCGAGATGGGAACCGGCCAGGGTGAGCGCCAGCGGAAGCCGACCCAGGCGTTCGGCCACCTTGCGCGCGGACTCGAGATCGCCGGCATCCGGCGCCAGATCGCACAGGACCTGGGCCGCGTGATCGAGTGGAAGGACACCGAGGGCGTGCCGGGAGACTCCGGGTCGGCGCCACAGCGGGGATCCCGCATGGCGGGTGGTGACCAGGACCGTGCCGCGGGGGCTGGTCCGCAGCCACGCACCGTCCTCCAGCACAGCCGGGTCGTCGGCGTTGTCGAGGACCAGCAACCATGGATCGGCCGCTTGGTCGAGGTGATACCAGACCAGGTCGGAAGCGGCCCGCTGTCCCGCCGCGGCTGCGGCGAGTTCACCCGCCGTCGCCCCCTGGTCGCCCGCGACCGCCAGCATCCCGGCGCGCAGGGACATGCGCTCCGAGGCGTTCACCCAGAAGCCTGCCCTGCCGTGGGCACGGACCGCCTCGGTGAACAGCCAGTACGCCAGAGCCGTCTTGCCGCAGCCGCCCATACCGTGCACGACGTGGACGTCGCCGCCGGTCCCGGTGAGGGCCGCCGTCAGCACGCCGAGAATGTCCTCGCGATCGCGCAGGATGCCCGGTGGGCGGCCGACCAGGGGTACCCGTACGGAGTCGGGTCCGGCCGGGCCCACGACCGGTGGCGGCGGTGCGGCGGCGAAGAGCGGAGCGGCCCCGACGTCGTAGTGGTGGTGATGTTCCTCGATGTACTGGTCGCCGGACGTCTGGAAGATCCGGCCCTGCCCCGACGCCCGGGCTCCGAGTTCGCTCATCGTTCGGTGATGTGCTGGTCGCGGCCGGCCTGGTAGACACGCCCGCTGCCGGAGACCTCGGCGCGCAGACGTACCTCCACCGCCGTCTGCTGCTGCGGAAGGTGGTGGTCCAACTCGCGGAGCATGCGGCGCAGTTCGTCCGCGACCTCCGGCTGTGCGAGCAGCAGCCGGCGGACCCGTGCCTGCCATTCGGCGGTCAGTTCGGCTTCGGTGTCGGTGTCGCCCGAGGCGCGAGCGAGCAGCAGGTCCTCACGCGCGGCCGCCAGCTCACCGCCGACTGCCTCGGCCCTCGCCGGCTGGTGACGCCGCCAGAGGGCAACCACACCCTCCCGCGCCGCCTCCCAGGCCTGAGTGGCCATCAGAGCCACCACCGTCGTGCCCGCCGTCTGGGCGAGGTCAGCAATCTCAGGCCCCATGGATTCCCCCTTCCACGAGTCTCGATAGTAGGTCGTGCCCCGGGGTCGGCACATTCCCGTGCGTGCCGGACAACACTCCCGACACTCTTGCTGCTAGCCTGCACTTGCAACCTATTTGCAATAAGAGGTTCGGAGGGGCCCACACCCATGCCCGTCTACACGCTTCCTGAACTGCCCTACGACTACTCCGCGCTCGCGCCCGTGATCAGCCCCGAGATCATCGAGCTGCACCACGACAAGCACCACGCGGCGTACGTGAAGGGCGCCAACGACACCCTGGAGCAGCTGGCGGAGGCGCGGGACAAGGAGAGCTGGGGGTCGGTCAACGGGCTGGAGAAGAACCTGGCCTTCCACCTCTCCGGGCACATCCTGCACAGCATCTACTGGCAGAACATGACCGGCCCGAAGGACGGCGGTGGCGGCGAGCCGCTCGCCGCGGACGGGGTGGGCGAACTGGCGGACGCGATCACCGAGTCCTTCGGTTCCTTCGCGGGCTTCAAGGCCCAGCTCACCAAGGCGGCGGCCACCACCCAGGGCTCCGGCTGGGGGGTCCTGGCGTACGAGCCGCTGAGCGGCCGGCTGATCGTCGAGCAGGTCTACGACCACCAGGGCAACGTCGGCCAGGGCTCGGTGCCCGTCCTGGTCTTCGACGCCTGGGAGCACGCCTTCTACCTCCAGTACCGGAACCAGAAGGTCGACTTCATCGACGCCATGTGGGCGGTCGTCAACTGGCAGGACGTCGCCCGCCGGTACGCGGCGGCGCGGTCCCGGGCGGATGTGCTGCTGCCGGCTCCGTGAGCCGTTGAGGCGCCCTGCCTCGTGATCGTCTTCTCACCGTTCACAGGGGGCAGGCGGAAAGAGGGCGGGCCCCCGCGAGGACGTGACTCGCGGGGGCCTGCCGTGCGCCGGCTCAGGGCTTGCGGGCGAGGCCGCCGTGCCGGCCGATCGGCTGCGGGTCCGTCCCCGCCCCGGGGCGCCACAGCGGCACCGACACCACCCCGGGACCGACCAGCTCCAGGCCCTCGAAGTAGCCCTCGATCTGGTCGACGGGCCGCAGGTAGTAGGGGACCGCGCCGGTCTCGTTGTAGGCGTCCTGCGCCTGCTCGTAGGCGGGGTCGGTGCCGCGGGAGCCGTCGTTGACGGAGAGGTGGCTGCCGGCGGGCAGGCCGGCCAGCAGTGCGCGGACCAGGTCACGGGCGCGGTCGTAGCCGTCGACGTGGCCGAGGATGCCGCTGAGGATCAGGGCCGTGGGGCGGGTGAGGTCGAGGGTGCGGCCCGCGGCCTCCAGGATGCGCTCCGGGTCGTAGAGGCTGAGGTCCTCGTACGCGGTGACGCCCTCCTCGGTGGAGATGAGCAGGGCGCGGGCGTGCGCGAGGACCAGCGGGTCGTTGTCGACGTACACGATCCTGGACTCGGGGGCGATCAGCTGGGCGACCTCGTGGGTGTTGTCGACGGTCGGCAGCCCGGTGCCGACGTCGAGGAACTGGCGGATGCCGGCCTCGCGGACCAGGTGCCCGATGCTGCGGCCGAGGAAGGCGCGGCTGCTGCGGGCGACGGTCACGATCCCGGGGAAGACGGCGGTGTAGGCGTCGCCGGCCTCCTGGTCGACGAGGTAGTTGTCCTTGCCGCCGAGCCAGTAGTTCCAGATGCGGGCGAATGCGGCACCGAGGTGTCGGTCTCCGTCATGTGCCCATGGTGCTACGGGAGATGGGGATCGCGGGACACCTCGGCGCCACAGGCCGGGTCCTACAGGTTGCTGAAGTCGGGGCCCTTGGTACGGCTCCGCTTGATCTCATAGAAACCGGGCACGGAGGCGACCGCGACCGTGCCGTCCCACAGGCGGGCCGCCTCCTCGCCCTTCGGGGCCGGGGTGACGACCGGGCCGAAGAAGGCGATCTGCTCGCCGTCCGGGCCGGGGACCGCGATGACCGGGGTGCCGACGTCCTGGCCGACCTTCTCGATGCCTTCCTTGTGGGAGGCGCGCAGCTGGGCGTCGAACTCGAAGTCCTCCTGGTCGGCGTAGTCGATCAGGTCGGCCGGCAGGCCGACGTCGGCGAGAGCGCCCGCGATGGCCTCCAGGGTCGGGCCCTCGCCGTTGTTGTGGATCCGGGTGCCGAGCGCGGTGTACAGCGGGCCGAGGATGTCGGAGCCGTGCTTCTGCCAGGCCGCGGTGACCACCCGGATCGGCTTCCACGCCTTGGTCTCCAGCAGCTCGCGGTACTCCTCGGGCAGCTCGTCCAGCTTGGGCTCGTTGAGCACCGCGAGGCTCATGATGTGCCAGCGGACCTCGATGTCGCGGACCTTCTCCACCTCCAGGACCCACCGGGAGGTCATCCAGGCCCAGGGGCACAGCGGGTCGAACCAGAAGTCGACGGGGGTCTTGCCGGAACTGGTCACGGTCTCGGACATGGGTCTCCTCGGAATGCGGTCCTTTCCGGCGGCAACACCGGCACCGGCCACCCCATTCCCGGTACCCGCCGTCAGGAGCGCATGGGAGGATCGGTGCTGTTCCGGCGTACCGACAACGATGAGGGAGTGCCGCCCGTGCCCGGTGAGAATCTGTCCCGCGACGAGGCCCGGGAGCGGGCCGCCCTGCTGTCGGTCGACGGATACGACGTGTCGCTGGACGTCCGGTCCGCCGTCGGGGAGGCCAGGGACGAGCCGCGCACCTTCCGCTCGGTGACCACGATCCGCTTCCGCTGCAGCGAGCCGGGCGCGGCCACCTTCGTGGACCTGATCGCACCGAGCGTGACCGCCGTGACCCTGAACGGCAAGGACCTCGACCCCGGCGAGGTCTTCGACGGCACCCGGATCACCCTGGAGGACCTGGCCGCGGAGAACGAGCTGGTGGTGGACGCCCGGTGCGCCTACTCCCGCACCGGCGAGGGCCTGCACCGCTTCGTCGACCCCGAGGACGGCGAGGTCTACCTCTACACGCAGTACGAGCCGGCCGACGCCCGCCGGGTCTTCGCGGGCTTCGAGCAGCCGGACCTCAAGGCGCCGTTCCGCTTCGAGGTGCGGGCGCCCGAGGAGTGGACGGTGTGGAGCAACGGGGCCGGTGAACTCGCCGACGGCGTGTGGCGGTTCGCGGAGACGAAGCCGATCTCGACGTACATCACGTGCGTGGTGGCGGGGCCGTACCACTACGTGACGGACTCCTACTCCCGGACCTTCCCGGACGGTACGACGCTCGACATCCCGCTCGGCGCCCTGTGCCGCAAGGGCCTCGCCCCCTACTTCGACGCGGACGACGTCTTCCTGATCACCAAGCAGGGCCTGGACTTCTTCCACGACCACTTCGACTACCCGTACCCGTTCGGGAAGTACGACCAGGCGTTCGTGCCCGAGTACAACCTCGGCGCGATGGAGAACCCGGGTCTGGTGACCTTCCGGGAGGAGTACATCTTCCGGGGCAAGGTGACGCAGGCGTCGTACGAGGCGCGCGCCAACGTGATCCTGCACGAGATGGCGCACATGTGGTTCGGCGACCTGGTCACCATGGTGTGGTGGGACGACCTGTGGCTGAAGGAGTCCTTCGCGGACTTCATGGGCACCTTCGCGAACGTCGGCGCGACCCGTTTCAAGAACGCCTGGACCACCTTCGCCAACCGCCGCAAGGCCTGGGCGTACCGCGCCGACCAGCTGCCCTCGACGCACCCGATCACCGCCGACATCCGCGACCTCCAGGACGCCAAGCTCAACTTCGACGGCATCACCTACGCCAAGGGCGCCTCGGTGCTCAAGCAGCTGGTGGCGTACGTCGGCCAGGACGCGTTCCTGGAGGGCGCCCGCCGCTACTTCAAGCGCAACGCGTACGGCAACACGCAGCTCGGTGATCTGCTGTCGGTTCTTGAGGAGACCAGCGGCCGGGACATGAGCGCCTGGGCCGGGAAGTGGCTGCAGACGGCGGGGGTGAACTCGCTGACCCCGCAGGTGCTGCTCGACGGGGACGGCAGGGTGGCCGAGCTGGCCGTGCTGCAGGAGGCCGCCGAGTCGCATCCCGAACTGCGTCCGCACCGGGTCGCGATCGGCCTGTACCGGCTGGAGGGCGGCGATCTGGTCCGGTACGCGCGCACCGAGGCGGACGTCGACGGCCCGCGTACGGTGATCGCGGACCTGGCCGGTGCCGCCGCCCCGGAGCTGGTCCTGGTCAACGACGACGACCTCACCTACTGCAAGATCCGTTTCGACGAGACGTCGCTGGCGACCCTGCGCGGCCGGCTGGGCTCGCTCACCGACCCGCTGGCCCGGGCGCTGTGCTGGTCGGCGCTGTGGAACCTGACCCGGGACGCGCTGCTGCCGGCCCGGGACTTCATCGACCTGGTGCTGCGGTTCGCGAACCGCGAGTCGGACATCGGGGTGCTCCAGATGCTCCAGGCGTGGGCCGAGTCGGCGCTGGTGCACTACGCGGCGCCCGAGTGGCGGGAGACGGCCGGGCGGCTGCTCGCCGAGGGCGCCCTGCGGGAGCTGCGGCAGGCGGCGCCGGGCAGCGAGCACCAGCTGGCCTGGGCGCGGTTCTTCGCGTCGACGGCGGCGGACGACTCGGACTTCCGGCTGCTCCAGGACCTCCTGTCGGGGGCGGAGGTGATCGACGGTCTGGACGTGGACCAGGAGCTGCGCTGGGCGTTCCTGGAACCCCTCGCCGCGCACGGCGTGGCCGACGAGTCGGCGCTGACTGCCGAACTGGCCCGGGACGACACGGCGTCCGGCAAGCGCCACCAGGTGCGCTGTCTGGCCGCCCGTCCGTCGGCGGCCGTGAAGGCGCAGGCGTGGGCGCAGGTCGTGGAGTCGCAGGCGCTGTCCAACGCGCTGGTGGAGGCGACCATCGCGGGCTTCGCCCAGCCGTCGCAGCGGGAGCTGCTGGCGCCGTACGCGGAGAAGTACTTCGAGGTCATCGCGCGGATCTGGGAGGACCGCTCGATCCAGATCGGCATGGACGTGGTCCGGGGCCTGTACCCCTCCTTCCAGGACCGTCCGGAGACCCTGGAGGCGACGGACGCGTGGCTGACGGCACACGCCGACGCGCCGCCCGCGCTGCGCCGGCTGGTCCTGGAGGCCCGGGACGACCTGGCACGGGCGCTGCGCGGACAGGAGTGCGACGCACGGGCCGCGGGGGCCTCCGCGGGCTGACCTTTGGCCACGGGTCACCCTCCAGGTGACCGTTACGCAATTCAGTCAATCATGGCCGTAACCCCTGGTCCCCACCCATCCGGACCAGGGGTTTCCGGCCTCTAGTCGGCACCCGAACACCCGTCCTTTAGTCCCGTCTTGTCCGCATTCATCGACGAACACGTAACACCGGTTAAGGACCCGGCCGGCCGCGGGAATCCCGAGGCCATGACCCACAACACCCCGCTCTCCCCCCGCCCGCTCCGCCACCTCTCCGACGTCCGCCGCCGGGTGCTGACGACGGCCCAGCTCCGCTCCCACGGCGTCGCGGCCACCGAGATCGCCGAGCAGTGCCGGCCGGGCGGCCCCTGGCAGCAACTGCTCCCGGGCGTGGTCCTGCTCCACCCCGGCCCGCCGACCAGCGAGGAACGCCTGCACGGAGCACTGCTCTTCACCTCCCGCGAACCGGCCCCGGGCGTCCCGGCGCAGCCGGCCCCCGACTCCCCGCACCGCCCGGTCTACGCGGACACGATGATCACGGGCCTGGCGGCGCTGACCCTGCACGGCTTCTCCGCCACCCCGCCGCTGCTCGCCCTGGACCACGTGGACGTCCTGGTCCCGCGGATGCGCCGGCTGCGCTCCACCTCCTACGTCCGCGTGCTCCGCACCCCGGCCATGCCTGCCCCCCGGACGGTGACGGGCCTCCCGGTCGCCCCGGTCCCGCGCGCCCTCGCGGACGCGGTGGCGGACCTGACCGACGCGGAGGCGGTACGGCGGCTGCTGACCGAGGCGGTGCGCGGCGGCCACTGCGAACCGGCGGCGGTGGTACGGGAGCTGAACCAGGCGAAGCTGCTCTCCCGGCCGCATGTGGTGGACGCCGTGGACTCCCTGGTCGCCGAGGGCCGGGCCATCGCCGAGCAGCGCCTCTACCGGATGGTCCAGGAGTACGGCCTCCCCGACCCGGTCTGGAACGTGGACCTGCGGCTGCCGGGCGGCCCCCACCTCGGCGGCCTCGACGCCTACTGGCCCGAGCAGGCGGTCGCCGTCGAGCTCGACACCCGCGCACCGCGCCAAGGCCATCGGCAGGACGACGACGCCCTGTGGTCCGAATACGCCCGCAAGCGGGAGCACCTGGAGCGGCTCGGCATCACGGTCGTGTACGTCACCCCGAAGAAGCTCCGCGACTCGATGGAACAGCAGGCGGCGGTGATCCGCACGGCCCTGATGGCATCCGCCGACCGCGACCCGGCCGCCCACGTGGTGGTACTACCTCGCTGAACAGCGCCCCCGAAGGGGCGCGGGGAACTGCGCGACCAGCCACGACGGCGCCGCACCCGAACGACAACGCACAGCGGCAGCACTCAGGCGCCGGACCCGGAAAAGGGAGGGGCCGCCGGTTCGGAGGGGGACCGACGGCCTCTTCGCCGTCGTCCGGAGCGGCGCCAGGATCGGATGTTGCGCGGTCTACAGTGACCGGGATGAGCGACGACGCCTCCGTGATACTGCGCCCCGCCCGCGAGGGCGACCTGCCTCTGCTGGAGCGGTTCCTCCTCGACCCGGAGACGGCGAGCCGCTTCCAGTGGTTCGGCTGGCAGGACCCCGACCGCTTCCGGCGCCGCTTCGCGGAGAACGGTCTGCTCGGGCCGGACGGCGGCCAGTTGATCGTCGACACCGCCGACGGCACCGCGTCCGAGGGCCCGTTCGGCTTCGTGTCCTGGCGCAAGCTGCCGACCGGCCCCACGTCGTACTGCTGGAGCGCCGGCATCGCCCTGGCACCGGAGGCCCGCGGCCGGGGCGTGGGCACCCGCGCCCAACAGCTCCTCGTCCGCTACCTGTTCGCCCACACCCCGGTGCAACGGATCCAGGCCGACACCGACCTGGAGAACATCCCCGAGCAACGCGCCCTGGAGAAGGCCGGCTTCACCCGGGAGGGCGTCATGCGCGGCATGGTGTTCCGGGACGGCCACTGGCGGGACTGCGTCCTGTACGGCGTCCTGCGCGACGACCCGCTGCCCGGGTGACCCGCCCGGTCGGCCCCGCCCGCGCCGCGGAGGCGGCGGGCGGGACGGACCGGCGGCGTGGACCGGCGGCGTGGACCGCTCGGGTGCTACTGCCCGCTGACGCCCGGACGCAGTTCGTCGCGGACGTCGTCGCCGACGACGTGGGCGAGCAGGTCGGCGTAGGCGGCGATCATCCGGGTGCGGCTGAACCGCTCGCGGCTCGCCGCCAGCGCCGGGGCGAAGAGCTCCCTGTCGGCCACCGCCGCCGACCAGGCGAAGGCGATCGCGTCGGGGTCGAAGGGCGTCACGAACCCGTGCCCCTCGACGATCGACGCGCTGTCGCCGACGTCCGTCGTGACCGGGACGGCGCCGCACATCATGCCCTCGATGAGGCACAGCGGCGCGGCCTCCCCGGAGGCGGAGGTGAGGGCGACGACGTCGGAGCCGGCGTAGACGGTCTCCATGTCGTGCCGTACGCCGAGCAGGTGCACGCGGTCGCCGAGGGCGGCCCGGTCGGCGCCGAAGGCGACCTCGATGTCGGCCCAGAGGGCGGGGTTGTCCTCGGTCATCCCGGCCCCGCACATGACGACGTGCCCGCCGCCCTCGCGGGCCAGCCACGCCCTGGCCGCCCGCAGGAAGAGCGGCACGTTCTTCATGCCGGCGTACCGGGCGGCGAACACGACCACGGGGGTGCCGGAAGCGCCGGCGGGGATGCCGAGGGACTCGCGGAAGGCGAGCCGCAGCGCCGGGTCCGGCCGGAAGCGGAGCAGGTCGACCCCGTTGGGGATCACGTGCAGCAGCTCACCGGGGATCCCGGCGGCCTCGTACGCGTCCCGCGTGGACTCGGCGCAGCACACGCAGGCGACGACCGTGCCGTCCGCGATGGCGGCCTTGAGTTCGTCCAGGGCCCGGCCCTGGTTCTCCGGGTCGGACCGGTGCAGGCAGACGACGACGGGGCGGCGCGGCAGCCCGGCCTGGTTGAGCAGCGCGAGCGGCTGCTCCTTCAGCGACAGGATGACGTCCGCGCCGGCCATGGCCCGCGCCGTATCGGCCAGCTCGGGCCCGCTGAAAACCGACGCCGCGACGGTGCCGTCGACGAGGCCGGCGGTGCGGCCCAGCGACGTGACCTCGATGCCACCGGCCGTGAGCGCGCGGTAGCAGGCGTCGTCCTCCATGCGCTGTGTGGTGGCTTCTCGGTGGACCTCACCGTGCAGACTCAGCACGCGATGCCACTGCTGTCCGCCCTCTACCAGGCCGAGCAGCACATCGCTGTGCACGATCCGGGCTCCCCCGGAGAAAAAGCCCTCGTAGACCGAGAGCACACGAAGTCCGAGCCGAGCGCCCACACGACCACCTGCCTTGCACCAGATCGAGCCATTACCGCGAACCGCGGGTTAGCCGATATGAGGCGGTACGGACGTTTCATTCGGATGAACAGAATGTCTCGGGCCGGAGTCGGCTGCGTTTACACGGCGAGCGCCGCGCCTCCGGTCGGCAACATCATTCCACTTGCCTCGCAGACACCGCTCTGACCTGCGCTTTTACGAGGGGATCCGACTCCCCCGCAGCCTCCGGACGAGCGCGGCCGACGGCAAAAAAACGGCAAGTGAGAACACCCGGACGCGCGACGATGTCACCTGCCGCGGTCGGTGTCGAGCTGTGCGTCGAGGTGGGCGTTGAGGTGGGCGGCCCGGCGGGTCAGGTGGTCGCGTTCGGCGAGGTTGGTGGCTTTGCGGGCCGCCTCGGCGTACAGGCGTGCCGCGGTCGTCCGGTCGCCGTCGCGTTCGTGCAGGTGGGCGGCGACCGCGGTGTACCGGGGCAGGGCGGTGTCCAGCTCGGCGAGGGCGGCGAGACCGGCCCGGGGGCCGTCGGCCTCGCCGACGGCGACCGCGCGGTTGAGCCGGACGACCGGGCTGTCGGTCAGGCGGGCCAGCTCGTCGTACCACTCGACGATCTGCACCCAGTCGGTCTCCCCGGCGGTGGGCGCGTCCGCGTGCAGGGCGGCGATGGCGGCCTGGGCCTGGAACTCGCCGAGGCGGTCGCGGGCGAGGGCCGCCTGGAGGATCTCGACGCCCTGGGCGATCAGGCGGGTGTCCCAGCGGCTCCGGTCCTGCTCGGCGAGGGGTACCAGGCTGCCGTCGGGCGCGGTCCTGGCGGCCCGCCGGGCGTGGTGGAGCAGCATGAGGGCGAGCAGCCCGGCCGCCTCGGGGTGGTCGACGGCGGCCGCGAGCTGCCGGGTGAGCCGGATGGCCTCGGCGGCGAGGTCGACGTCGCCGGAGTAGCCCTCGTTGAAGACCAGGTAGAGGACGCGCAGCACGGTGGCGACGTCGCCGGGCCGGTCGAGGCGGACCCCGGAGACCGTGCGCTTGGCGCGGCTGATCCGCTGCGCCATGGTCGCCTCGGGCACCAGGTAGGCCCGGGCGATCTGGCGGGTGGTGAGCCCGCCGACGGCGCGCAGGGTGAGCGCGACCGCGGCGGAGGGGGTGAGGGAGGGGTGGGCGCAGAGGAAGTAGAGCTGGAGGGTGTCGTCCGCCGCGGGGACCGGGCCGGGCGCCGGTTCCTCGTCCACGCGGTCCTCGCGCCGGCGGCGGGCGGTGTCCGCGCGGGTCGCGTCGAGGAACCGCCGCCAGGCCACGGTGACCAGCCAGCCCTTCGGGTCCCGCGGCGGGTCGGCGGGCCAGACGCGGACCGCCTCGACCAGTGCCTCCTGCACGGCGTCCTCGGCCGCCGCGAAGTCGGCTCCGCGGCGGACGAGGACGGTGAGCACGCTCGGGGTGAGGCTCCTGAGCAGGACCTCGTCCATCAGTGGCAGGAGTCCGTGACGGTGGGCGGCGCGGTCAGGAACGGGCGCACCTCAAGCCACTCGTGGATCGGCTTGCCGCCGGCCCCGGGAGCGGCCGACAGTTCACCGGCCAGTTCCACGGCGCGCTCCTGGCTGTCGACGTCGATCACCATCCAGCCGGCGATCAGGTCCTTGGTCTCGGCGAACGGGCCGTCGGTGACCGGCGGGCGCCCCTCGCCGTCGGACCGGACCCACAGCCCCTCGGGGGCGAGGGCCTGGCCGTCGACGAACTCGCCGGTCTTCTCCAGCCTGGCCGCGAAGTCGTTCATGTACCGGATGTGGGCGGAGATCTCCTCGGGCGTCCACCGGTCCATCGGTACGTCGTTGACGGCGGCCGGGGCGCCCCGGTAGTGCTTCAGCAGCAGGTACTTGGCCATGGTGGCTCTCCTCGGTGCTCGTGCGGCCCATTGTGGTCGCCTTCACCCCGGGGACGGAGCCGGCCACGGGATCTCGACATCCCCGCCCAAGTTTTTTTTCCGGGCTCCGGTGGCCGGTGCTCGGCCCCTCCGGATCAGCCCCTGCGGATCGCCCTCCGCGGATCAGCCCCCGCAGAACTCCGCCACGACCACCGCGTCCTTGTCGCCGGTCCAGTCGGCGTTGAAGTCGAGGGCCAGGGCGTGGCGGCCGTCGGAGGTGCCGGCCGCCACGGAGGAGGAGCCGTGGATGCCGCCGTCGTGGCCCCAGACGTGGACTCCGCAGGGGAGGGTGACGTCCATCAGGCCGAGGCCGTACGCGCTGTTGGGGTCGCCGGGCATGGGAGTGGTGGTCTTCATCTCCTTCAGCTGGTGCGGAGGGAGGAGCCTGCCGCGCAGGAGGGCTTCGTAGAAGCGGGTCAGGTCGGCGGAGGTGGAGATCAGCTCGCCGGCGGAGGAGGCCATGGAGGGGTTGAGGGTGGTGACGTCGTAGTTGGGGCCCGTCGTCGTCTCGGCGAGTTTGGAGTAGGCGCGGCTGCTCGGGCGCGGCAGGGTGGTGCGGGTGCCGGGGAGGGAGGTGCCGGTCAGGTGCAGGGGCCTGATCACCCGGTCGGTGATCTCCTGGGCGTACGAGTGTCCCGTCACGGCCTTGATGACCATGCCGGCGAGCACGTAGTTGGTGTTGGAGTAGGCCCAGCTGGTGCCCGGCGCGAAGGCCGGCGCGTGCTTCGTCGCGATCGCCACCAGAGCGGCGGGGGTCAGCGTGTCGTAGCGGTGCTCGAAGAAGCCGTCCTTCAGGAAGTACGTGCGGCCGAAGTCGGCGTCGGACGTGTAGTTGAAGATGCCGCTGGTGTGGTTGAGGAGCTGGCGGACGGTGATGCGGCGGCCGTCGTTGCCGTTGCCGGAGACCACGCCCTGCAGCCACTTGTCCACCGTGTCGTCGAGGGACAGCCGGCCCTCCGCCTCCAGCTGGAGCAGCACCGTGGCCACGAAGGTCTTCGTGATGCTGCCGGCCCGGTAGCGGTCGGACGGGGAGCGCGGGGCGCCGGTGCGGGTGTCGCCCACCCCGGCGGTCGCCGACCAGGTGCCGCGGGTGTCCCGGACGGTGGCCGTCGCGCCGGGGACACCGCTCTCGACGGCGGCCTCGATCGCCTTGCGGGCCGCCTGGTGGCCGGCCGCGGGTGCCGCCGGGGCCCGGCCGGCCGGGGCCGCGAGCGCCGGTCCCGCGAGCGCTGCCGACAGGGCCAGTGCGGTGGCCGCGACCAGCGTCGTACGTACGGACATGTCTCTCCCCCAGTGGAGTCGTCGTACTCGGTCGGGGGGAGGGACACCGTCCTGATCGGCGAGGTTGCCCACGTTGGGCCGGTTGAGTGAATCTCAGCCCTTCTTCAGGACCAGCTCCGTGTTCCGGTCCGTCGTGCTGCCGCCCAGGACCTTGCTGGAACCGGGGGCGTTGAAGGCCAGTTCGCGGTAGAGGGCGGCGAGGCCGGTCTGGGAGAGGTCGGAGAAGTCCGTGCGGTGCGGGGCGGCGGACTCGATCAGGGTGGTGAACAGGGAGATCGTGCCGTCCTTGTTGTCCGTCAGCTCGACGACCCGGGCGAGCTGGGGGTAGTCGACGTGCGAGGCGGTGGTGATCTCCCAGAAGGAGTTGCCGTTCGACGCCTTGTGCGGGGTGATGAGGTTGCGGTGGATGTGGCCGTTCACCCAGGCCAGTACGTTGGCGTGACGGTTGAGCAGGGTGACCAGCTCGGCGCCCGTGTGGCGGCCGTCGCTCGGGTGGGCCGGGTCGGGGCGGGTGTTGGTCATCGTCTTGCTGGTGTGGTGGCTGAAGACGACCGCGTAGGAGTCCTTGTTCTCCTTCAGGGTCTGCTCCAGCCAGGCCAGTTGGGCCGTTCCGATCGATCCGTCGTAGTGGCCGCCCGCGTCCGTCGTGTCGAGGCTGATGCCGATGACGTCGTCGGAGATACGGAAGGCGTAGTACTGGGTGCCCGCGGCCACGTTGGCGCTGGAGTAGCCGTGGCCGACCGGGCCGAGGCCCTGGTAGGCCGGGTCCAGGTGGGCCTTGAGGTAGTCCGCGGAGGTGTACGGGGCGCGCTTCTCGTCCGCGGTGACCGAGCGCATCGACCGGGCGTGGGCCTTCAGGAAGTCGCGATAGCCGCTGCCCTTGGGGTCCTTGGCGGTGCGGATGGCGTCCTGGAGTTTCTTGGCCTCGGCGTCGGTCACCGTCATCAGCTTCTTGCCGCCGATCGCGGCCGCGGCGAGGTAGGGGTCGGCGTGCGAGCCGTAGCAGCCGAGCGGCAGGGCGTCGTGGTTGCCGACCGTGGAGTACCAGGGCAGGTTGAGGCCGGGGCTCTTCACCTCGCGGACCGCGGCGGCCAGGAAGCCGGCGAGGTGCGGGAAGCCGAGCGCCTTGTCCTGGTCGCGGACGGTCGAGGAGGCCTGCCAGTACAGCTTGAGGCCGCTGTTCTGGACGCCCTCGTAGTGCTTGGGGTCACCGGTGTTGGGGGTGATCCGGCCGCCGCTCATCACCTTCATGAACCACTCCAGTTCGGAGTGGGCGTTGTTGTCGGTGTTGTCGCCGGTCGTCATCACGAAGTGCAGCGGCGAGCCGGTGACCGGGGCGCCGCGCAGCGCGTTGACCCGCTCGACGAGCGAGATGGCGCCGGGCACGGTGAGCGCCTCGTGCGGGCGCCAGGCGTGCGGGTCGTGGGCGCGCAGGAACTCGAGACGCAGCGGGTGCTGGACGTCCATCAGGTGCAGGTCGGTGAACTGCACGAACGCGGCGAGCGCGGTACGGCGGTTCGCGCGGCCGGACTTGGCGGCGGCGAGGTCGGAGCGCACCACGCGCGACCAGCCGGCGCCGTCGCCGAGGCGCCGGTAGCCGGAGCTGGTGCGGGGCGCGGCGACGGAGGCGAGGGTGGTGCCCTTGGTGTAGGGGGCGAGCGGGGCCGCGGCGGCCCGGCGGCCCTCGGCGACCGGCTGCGGCTCCGCGGCCGTGGCCGCGGCGGGGGCGGCCTCGCTGTCGGTGGGACGCAGGGCGTAGCCGACGCCTGCGGAGAGCGTGACGGCTCCGGCGGCGGCGAGCACGGTACGGCGGTTGATCTCCAGTGCCTCGCGGCCCTTGTGGGCAGCGGAGGTGGCGACAGAGCGTATGCGCGACATGGCGCGATCTCCCCGAGTACGAACGCGTCGGCAGTGGTCGCGGGCGATCGCTTCCGCGAACTTCCCGCTCACTCTGGATCGTTGGCACCGGGGGTGACCTGTGCGTGAACGCGGCGGCAACGCGCAGCGCCGATCACCGTACGTGGATCAGCCGAGGTGGGGACCGGCCATGGAGCGGATCGCGGGAGTCCGGGACCCGGTCACTCCGCGTTCATCTGCCGGGGTAGGGGAGGGTCTCCGGCGCTTACGAGTGCTCTTCTGCAAACCGTCCCGCCGCCGGCCGCTCCCGCCACAGCCGCAGCGCTACGTCGACCAGCCGGATGTGCCTGAGAGACGGTACGGCGTCCAGGTCGTGCCAGGCGGCCATGTCGGTGGAGCCGTTGACCTCGTTGCGCAGTTCGCCGCCGACGATCTCGCCGGTGTAGATGATCCGCACGCCGTGGTGGTCGGTGGGGAGGCGCAGCGGGCCCTCGGCGGCGAAGTGGTGCCGGAAGGAGTCGATGCCCAGCAGCCCGGTCACCTCGATGCGGTAGCCGGTCTCCTCCGTGAGTTCGCGGCGGACCGTGTCGTACGGGTCCTCGCCGTGCTCCATACCGCCGCCGGGCAGGACCCACTCGGGTGTGCCGTCGTCGGCCGGTGACCGGGCGAGCAGGATCTGACCGTCACGGACACACACAGCGTAGGCCGCCACCCTGAGCTTCTCGCGCACATCGGCACGTTAGGGCTCCCGGAGCCGGCGGCCAACGGGTTTTCCGTCCACCGCCGTTGCGCGCTCGCGGCCGCCCCTCCCTTCACCTGTCCGGGCACGTCGTCGTCCGTGACGCGGGCAGGTCCTGGACGATCCAGGACCGCTCCCGGGCGATCTCCGCCTCCCCGACCGCGTACCGGTCGGGGATCTGCCGGCCGCCTGTGATGCCGACCAGGAGGCGGGCGCCCGTGCGGACCCGGGCGTCGGTGCCGGATCCGAAGAGGAACTGCACCTCTTCAGCGGTCTTCGCCGGTTTGTAGGCACGGGTCACGCGCAGGGTGACGCGTTCCGTGCCGGTGTCCGCGAGCTGCCGCACTCCGGTGACCGTGCCCTCGACGACGAGGCGGGCGCAGGCGAGGTAGCCGGGGCCGCCGGCCTGCTCCTTGCCGCCCTGGCTCGCCCCGCTCGACGCGCTGTCGGCGGCTCTGTCGGAACCGGCACCGTTCGACATCGCGCTCGAACCGCCGTTCGCCGCGAGCCAGCCGATGCCGAACACGGCCCCGGTGAACGCCGCCGCGAGGGCGCCGGCGAGGCCGAGGGCGCGGACACCGGGGTGCTGCCAGGGGCGGCGGCGCGCGGCCGGGCGGGGGCGGGGCTCCGGCCGCGGGGGTGGTGCGGCGAGGGTGTCCCCGATGATCCCGAGCTGCTCGCGCAGCAGCGCCACATCGGCGGTGGCCGCCCGGTGCTCGGCCATGAAGGCGGGGTCGGCGCGCTGCTCACCGGTGAGCGGCTCGTCCGCGAGGACGGCGAACAGGGCATCGATCTCGCCCGGCCCACCCGGGTTGTCGTCGTGTTCGGCGGTCATGCTCACACCACCTCGTCCTCGTGCAGGCGGGCGCGCAGGGCCCGTACCGCCGTGTGCAGCCGGCTCTTCACCGTGCCTTCGGGGATGCCCAGTTCCTCGGCTATCCCGCGGACCGGCAGGTCGGCGTAGAAGCGCAGGACGAGGATCTGGCGCTGGGCGTCGGGCAGTTCGTCCAGGCCGCGGGCGACGGCGACGGAGAGCAGCCTGCTGTCCTCTCCGGCGGTGGGGTCGGGCTGGCGGAGGGCGGCGAGCCGTTCGCCGAGGCGTTCCTGGCGGCGCTTGGCGCGGTGCCAGTCCATGGCCAGGTGGGAGGCGACGACCGCCGCCCACGCCGACACGTCCCGCGGCGCCTCCTGGCCGCCGGCGGCCCGCTCCAGCAACCGCAGACGTACCTGCTGTACCCCGTCCGGCAGGTCCGCCTGCGGTACGCCGCCCAGCGCGAGCACCGCCCGCACCCGGCGCTCCTGGTCCGCGTCCAGAGGATCACCGTGCTGGTCCCCCTGGGCGCGGCGGGCCTTTCTGCGCAGCACAACCCACCCCCTCACCGCGTTTCTCCTACGACGCCGCAGCCCCCGGAAACGTTCGGCCGGATTCCCGGAAATCTTTTCCGCGGCGTCCGCGGGCGGGCCTTGGAGGCGTACGTCACACCGGCGCGCGGCGCAGCACAGCTTGCGGTACGACGGCCAGGCGGAGGTAATTTATGCAGCTCAGCGGGGGTGTGAACGGGAGTTCCACGGGTCGGTTGGTCCAGTCGGTGGGCATGGCGCGCAAAGAACTGGACAGGCGGACCCGGGTCGGCCGCATGATGGAAAGGCCGCAGGCACAGGTCAACGTATGCAGAGGGAGTCGCCGTGAGGGTCGGAATCGTCGGAGCCACCGGTCAGGTCGGCACGGTCATGCGCAGGATCCTCACGGAGCGCGACTTCCCCGTCACCCAGCTGCGCCTGTTCGCCTCGGCCCGCTCGGCCGGGACCGTGCTCGACGGTGTGACGGTGGAGGACGCGGCGACCGCCGACTACACCGGCCTGGACATCGTGCTGTTCTCGGCGGGCGGCGCCACCTCGAAGGCGCTCGCGGAGAAGGTCGCCGCCCAGGGTGCCGTGGTGATCGACAACTCCTCCGCCTGGCGCAAGGACCCCGAGGTCCCGCTGGTCGTCTCCGAGGTGAACCCGCACGCGATCGCCGCCCGCCCCAAGGGCATCATCGCCAACCCGAACTGCACCACGATGGCCGCGATGCCGGTCCTGAAGGTGCTGGACGCGGAGGCGGGCCTCCAGGCGCTGGTCGCCACCACCTACCAGGCCGTGTCCGGCTCCGGTCTCGCGGGCGTCGCGGAGCTGCAGGGGCAGGTGCAGAAGGTCGCCGCCGACGCGGACCGGCTCACGCACGACGGCGGGGCGGTCGACTTCCCCGAGCCGCAGGTCTACAAGCGGCCCATCGCCTTCAACGTGCTGCCCTTCGCCGGCAACCTCGTCGAGGACGGTCTGAACGAGACCGACGAGGAGCAGAAGCTGCGCAACGAGTCCCGCAAGATCCTGGAGCTCCCCGAGCTGAAGGTCTCCGGCACCTGTGTCCGCGTCCCGGTGTTCTCCGGGCACTCCCTCCAGCTCAACGCCCGGTTCGCGCGTCCGATCTCCCCGGAGCGGGCGACCGAGCTGCTGTCCGACGCGCCCGGGGTCGAGCTGTCCGACATCCCGACGCCGCTGCAGGCCGCGGGCAAGGACCCGTCGTACGTCGGGCGGATCCGCCGGGACGAGACGGTGGAGAACGGGCTGGCGCTGTTCGTGTCCAACGACAACCTCCGCAAGGGGGCTGCGCTGAACGCCGTGCAGATCGCGGAGCTGGTGGCGGAAGAGCTGTCGAAGTAGGGCCGGGCGCCCAAGGGGGTGCCGCAGCTGCCGTCGTGCGGCTGCGGCGCCGTCGTGCCCGATCGCGCCCACGCGGCGGAGCCGCATATCGACACAGCCCCGCGCCCCTACGGGGCGCGTGAATCTCGCGGGTTTTCCCTCGTCGCCCCCCGCCGGGATGCCGTGGAAGGATGGCGCAACCCACACATAACGAGGAGATGACCGCGTGCCTGGCACAAACCTGACTCGCGAAGAGGCACAGCAGCGGGCGAAGCTGCTCACCGTTGACTCGTACGAGATCGATCTCGACCTCTCCGGCGCGCAGGAGGGCGGTACCTACCGGTCCGTGACCACGGTGCGCTTCGACGTCGCCGAAACCGGCGCCGAATCCTTCATCGACCTGGTGGCCCCCGCGGTCCACGAGGTCACCCTGAACGGTGATCCGCTGGACCCCGCCGCGGTCTTCGCGGACTCCCGGATCGCGCTGCCCGGCCTGCTCGCGGGCCGCAACGTCCTGCGGGTCGTGGCCGACTGCGCGTACACCAACACGGGTGAGGGCCTGCACCGGTTCGTCGACCCGGTCGACGAGCAGGCGTACCTCTACACCCAGTTCGAGGTGCCGGACGCCCGCCGGGTCTTCGCCTCCTTCGAGCAGCCGGACCTGAAGGCGACCTTCCAGTTCACCGTGAAGGCGCCGGCCGGCTGGACGGTCGTCTCGAACTCGCCGGCGCCCGAGCCCAAGGACGACACCTGGGTCTTCGAGCCGACGCCGCGCATCTCGTCGTACATCACCGCACTGATCGTCGGCCCGTACCACTCGGTGCACAGCGTCTACGAGAAGGACGGGCAGAGCGTCCCGCTGGGCATCTACTGCCGGCCCTCGCTCGCCGAGTTCCTCGACTCGGACGCGATCTTCGAGGTGACCCGGCAGGGCTTCGACTGGTTCCAGGAGAAGTTCGACTACGCCTACCCGTTCACCAAGTACGACCAGCTGTTCGTGCCGGAGTTCAACGCGGGCGCGATGGAGAACGCGGGCGCGGTGACCATCCGCGACCAGTACGTCTTCCGGTCCAAGGTGACCGACGCGGCGTACGAGACGCGCGCCGAGACCATCCTGCACGAGCTGGCCCACATGTGGTTCGGCGACCTGGTCACCATGGAGTGGTGGAACGACCTGTGGCTGAACGAGTCGTTCGCCACCTACACCTCCATCGCCTGCCAGGCGTACGCCCCCGGATCGCGCTGGCCGCACTCGTGGACGACGTTCGCCAACTCCATGAAGACCTGGGCGTACCGGCAGGACCAGCTGCCCTCCACTCACCCGATCATGGCCGAGATCCGCGACCTGGACGACGTGCTCGTCAACTTCGACGGCATCACGTACGCCAAGGGCGCGTCGGTGCTGAAGCAGCTGGTCGCGTACGTCGGCATGGACGAGTTCTTCAAGGGCGTGCAGGCGTACTTCAAGCGGCACGCGTACGGCAACACGCGCCTGTCCGACCTGCTGGGCGCCCTGGAGGAGACCTCCGGGCGTGACCTGAGCACCTGGTCGCAGAAGTGGCTGCAGACGGCCGGCATCAACATCCTGCGCCCGGAGGTGGAGACGGCCGCCGACGGTGTCGTCACCTCCTTCGCCATCCGCCAGGAGGCCCCGGCGCTCCCGGCCGGCGCCAAGGGCGAGCCGACTCTGCGTCCGCACCGGATCGCGATCGGCCTGTACGACCTCGACGAGGCGACCGGCAAGCTGGTGCGCACCGACCGGATCGAGCTGGACGTGGACGGCGAGCTGACGGCCGTACCGCAGCTGGCCGGCCGCCGTCGCCCGGCGGTGTTCCTGCTCAACGACGACGACCTGTCGTACGCCAAGGTCCGCCTCGACGAGCAGTCGCTGCGCTTCGTCACCGACCACCTCGGCGACTTCGAGTCCTCGCTGCCCCGCGCGCTGTGCTGGGCCTCGGCCTGGGACATGACCCGGGACGCCGAGCTCCCCACCCGCGAGTACCTGTCCCTCGTGCTGTCCGGCATCGGCAAGGAGTCGGACATCGGTGTCGTCCAGTCCCTGCAGCGCCAGGTGAAGCTGGCCATCGAGCTGTACGCCGACCCGGCCGCCCGCGAGGCCCTGCTCACCCGCTGGACCGACGCCACCCTGGCCCACCTGCGGTCCGCCGCGCCGGCCAGTGACCACCAGCTGGCCTGGGCCCGTGCCTTCGCGGCCACCGCCCGCACCCCGGAGCAGCTGGACCTCCTGGACAGCCTGCTGGAGGGCACCCACACCATCGAGGGCCTGGCCGTCGACACCGAGCTGCGCTGGGCGTTCGTGGAGCGGCTCGCGGCGGTCGGCCGCTTCGACGAGGCGGAGATCGCGGGCGAGTACGAGCGGGACAGGACCGCCGCCGGTGAGCGGCACGCGGCCACCGCCCGCGCCGCCCGCCCGACCGAGGAGGCGAAGGCGGAGGCGTGGGCCTCGGTCATCGAATCCGACAAGCTGCCGAACGCCGTGCAGGAGGCGGTGATCGGCGGCTTCGTCCAGACCGACCAGCGTGAGCTGCTGGCGCCGTACACCGACAGGTACTTCGAGATCCTGAAGTCGGTGTGGGACTCCCGTTCGCACGAGATCGCCCAGCAGATCGCGATCGGCCTCTACCCGTCCCTCCAGGTCTCCCAGGAGACCCTCGCCAGGACGGACGCCTGGCTGGCCTCGGCGCAGCCGAACGCGGCACTGGCCCGGCTCGTCTCGGAGTCCCGCGCGGGCGTCGAGCGCGCCCTGAAGGCCCAGGCGGCGGACGCGGCCGCCCAGTAGGCGATGCGGCGGCGGGGCGCTCGGTGCGATCTGCGCCGGGCGCCCCGCCTTATTGGTGAAGTACCTACCACCCAGGACGAGTTGAGTATCCGTGCTCACGCCCGGGGCTACTGCGCGTTGCGAGGATCGACGCAACGGCGCGGCAGTGAGCGCCGGGTCCATCCGGCTGACACAGCCTGAGCCAGTTGCGGAGAACTCGCCATGTCCCGTCGTATCGCCCTGTCCGTGGTCGCCGGTGTCGTCGTGCTCGGAGGCGCCGGGGCCTTCGCCCTCGCCTACGCCGGCGACCAGGCCCCGTCGCCCGCCCTGGCACACAGCACCGTCCGCTACACCGCCCCCGACGGCGGCCGGGACGGCTCGCTCTCCTTCACCACCGAGGTCAGCGCGCCCTCCGGCGTCAAGAACCTGAAGGTGCTGGCCTGGCCGGAGAAGTCCGAGTTCGCGACGAAGCCGCTGACGGCCAGGGACATGGCCTCGGTGGAGTCGGCGACCTGCACGCCGGCCGGCGGCCGCACCGTCCGGTGCGTCTACCAGGACACGGTGTCCGCCGCCGACGTCGCGTCGTCCGCGCACGGCACCTGGCACATCGCCGTGCTCGCCACGGCCAAGGACGGCCACACCACCCTCGACACCGAGGCCGCCGACTTCACCCTCGCCTGAACCGGTCACCCGACATGGGTGGCCAGCGCCTTCTCGATGTCCGGCGCCTGGGCGTCCTCGCCCGCCCAGGCCACGTATCCGTCGGGGCGCACCAGAACGCTCGTACGACGGCCGCTCCTCCAGTGCGCCACGGCCAGCCGGTCGTCGCCGTACCGCGGGCCCGGGCCCGGGTCCGGGGTGACCAGGACGAACCGGCCGCCGCGCAGGGCCTCGTAGAGGCGGCCGCCACCGGCCAGGGCCAGGTCGGGGACGCGGGTGCCGGTGAGACGGTGGGCGCCGCGCGGTGCGGGGTAGCGGTAGCCGATGCCGGTGACCTGGCCGACGATCCTGCGGCGGACCGGGCCGGCGTGGCCGAGCGCGCGGATGAGCACGGCGCGCACCGCCAGCAGGGGGCCCTTGGCCATCGCGAGGCGGACGATGGCGCCGCTGCTGCGCAGGACCGACCTGCCGACCGGGTGGCGTTCGCTCTGGTAGGTGTCGAGCAGACCGGGGTCCGCGTGGCCGTGCAGCACGGCGGCGAGCTTCCAGCCCAGGTTGGCCGCGTCCTGCAGGCCGGTGTTCATGCCCTGGCCGCCGGCCGGGGTGTGGACGTGCGCCGCGTCCCCGGCCAGGAGGACCCGGCCGACCCGGTAGCTGGGCACCTGGCGCTCGTCGCTGTGGAAGCGGGACATCCAGCGGGCGTCGTGCATCCCGTAGTCCTTGCCCAGGGCCAGCCGCGTGATCTCCCTGATCTCGTCGAGGCCGACCGGTTCGTGGTCGGGGACGTCGTGGCCGCGGTGCCAGCAGATGACGCGGTAGTAGCCGTCGCCGAAGGGTGCCAGGAACGCGAACGCGTCGCCGACCGCGGCGGCCGTCAGCAGCGTCGGGGGCTTCTCGGCGAGCAGCACGTCGGCGAGGACGACGGACCGGATCGCCGACCGCCCCGGGAACGGCAGCCCGACCGCCTCCCGTACGGCGCTGTGCATGCCGTCGGCGCCGACCACGTACGCGGCACGCAGGCTCTCGGCACCCCTGGCGCCCCTGACGTGCACGGTGACCCCGGTCGCGTCCTGGGTCAGGCCGGTCACCTCGGACTCGTTGCGGAAGTCGACGCCCGCCTCGGCCGCCCGGCGCTCCAGCACCTTCTCGACCTCGTACTGCGGGAGGACGAGGACGTGCCGGAATCGGGAGGGCAGGGCGTCGAGGTCGAGGGTGAGGCCGTCGAAGAGGTTGAGCCGGGAGAGCGGCTCGCCGACGGCCTCGAGTTCGTCGGCGAGGCCGCGGGCGTCGAGTTCCTCCAGGGCACGGGCGTGCAGGGCGAAGGCGCGGGAGAGGTTGCTGATCTTGTGGGGGCGCTTTTCGAGGAGGGTGACCGGGATGCCGGCCTCGGCGAGGTCACCGGCCAGGAGAAGGCCGGTGGGGCCGGAGCCGACGACGATCACGCGGGAGGGTTCGGGGGCGGGGGCGGGGGTGCCAGTCGTGCCGTTCATGGGGGGCCTCCTGGATGCCTACGCTCGTTGGCCAACACCTGGTTGCCAACATCTGGTGGCCAACAATTGATTGCCGACGCTTGATTGCCAACGACTGTTGACCAACGCTTGTTGACCAGCCTAGAGCGGCCTCATTCCGCAGTCAACACTTGTTGGCCTACGCCCGTTGGCCTACGCTCGTTGGCATGACCGGCACCCCCAGTAGAAGCACAGATTCCGCGAACGGCCCGGCGGCGCGCCGCTCCGACGCCAGCCGCTCCGCCATCCTGGCCGCCGCCCGCGAACGCTTCGCCGCCGACGGCTACGAACGCGCCACCATCCGCGCCATCGCCAAGGACGCCCGCATCGACCCCTCGATGGTGATGCGCTACTTCGGCAGCAAGGACGGCCTCTTCGCGGCCGCCGTCGCACTCGACCTGCGGATGCCCGACATGTCCCAGGTGCCCCGCACCGAGGTCGGGCAGGCCCTGGTGGGCCACTTCCTGGACATCTGGGAGGCGAACGAGGAGCTTACCGCGGTGCTCCGGGTCGCGGTCACCAACGAGGCGGGGACCGAGCGCGTGCAGAGCATCTTCCGGGAGCAGGTGGTGCCGGTGGCCCGGCGGGTGTGCCCGGACCCCGAGCAGGTGGCGACGCGGGCGGGGCTGTGTGCCGCGCAGCTGATGGGGCTCGCGCTGACCCGTTACGTGGTGCGGCTGCCGCCGGTGGTGGCGCTGGCCCGCGAGGAGATCCTGGCGTGGCTCGGGCCGACCGTGCAGCGGTACCTGACCGCGCCGAGCCCCTGAGGAACGCGCCGAGGGCGCCGGTCAGCTCCTCAGGAGACCGGCGCCCTCGGTGGAGAAACGGGTGTCAGGCCTTCGCCTTGGCCTTCGCGCCCGGCTTGGTGACCCGGACCTTGGACTTGTCCAGCACCATCACCAGGCCCGCGATGACCGCGAACAGCACGAGCGGGGTCAGGACGTAGAGACCCAGCGTCTGGATGACGCTCAGGCCGTTGCCGGGGTCGTCACCGTCGTCACGCGTGAGCGCGAGGGCGGGCGACGACATGAGCAGCATCATCAGCGTCGTACCGGCAGCCAGGGCGCCGGCGCGCAGGGCGTTCTTCTTGTCCACGAAGCCAAAGCTAGCGGGCCGACTTGGGGGGCGCGCGTCCGGGGGTACCTGTACGGGCCGCCTCGGGGTGCGGTGTTCCGCACGGCCACTGCGCGACCGGCCCCGAGCCCTCGGGACCTCCTCACGCGGATCCCCGGAAAAAGGTGACGGGGGGTGTCACCTTTGGCGGGCACCGTGGTGGGATGGAACAGGACATCAGCACCAAGGACATCGGGCCGGAAGGCCCGCTCGCCGGCCGGGTCGCGCTCGTCGCCGGGGCCACCCGCGGTGCCGGACGCGCCCTCGCCGTCGAACTGGGCCGTGCCGGCGCCACCGTCTACGTCACCGGCCGCACCACCCGCGGGCACGCCAGCGAGGTCGGCCGGACCACGGAGACGATCGAGGAGACCGCGGAACTGGTCACGGGGGCCGGCGGCACCGGCATCGCCGTCCCCACCGACCATCTGGACCCGGACCAGGTCCGTGTCCTCGTCGAGCGGATCGGCCGCGAACAGGGGCGGCTGCACATCCTCGTCAACGACCTCTGGGGCGGCGAGCACCTGCTCGTCGGCTCCGTCTTCGGCAGGAAGAGCTGGGAGACGCCGCTCGCCGACGGCCTGCGCATCCTGGACCTCGGGGTGCGCTCGCACGTCATCACCGCGGCGCTCGCCCTCCCGCTCCTGCTCCGCTCGGACGCGCCGCTGCACGTGGAGGTCACCGACGGCACAGCGGCCTTCAACCGCCGTTACCGCGGGAACCTCTACTACGACCTCGCGAAGAACGCCCCGATCCGCATCGCCTTCGGGCTGGGCGAGGAACTGGCGGAGTACGGGGGCACGGCGGTCGCCGTCACGCCGGGCTTCCTGCGCTCGGAGCAGATGCTCGCCCACTTCGGCGTGAGCGAGGAGAACTGGCGCGACGCGGTCGACCGGGAACCGGACTTCGCCATCGCCGAGTCGCCGCACTACCTCGCCCGCGGGGTCGCCGCGCTCGCCGCCGACCCGGACCGGGCCGCCCGCTGGAACGGCAAGTCCGTTTCCAGCGCGGACCTCGCCCGGGCATACGGCGTACGGGACGTGGACGGCAGCCGACCGGACGCCTTGGCGTACTTCGAGGAGGTCACGTACGGAGGGAAGGACGGCTCGCCGGAGGACTACCGCTGATCCTCCGGCTCCGCGCCGTACACGGCGGCGAGGGCCCGCGCATGCTCGCGGAAGCGGGCGCGCAGGCCCGCCGGGGCCAGCACCTCCACGTCCGCGCCCAGCCCGGTCAGCTGCCCGAAGGCCACGTCCTCCGACTCCACCGGCAGGTCGAGCGTGACCTGCCCGGCGGCGTCCGGCGCGGTCGCGGACGCCAGCGCCTCGGCCACACCGGCCGGGTCCACCACGGAGGGCAGGCGCCGCAGGCCGCGCCCGGTCAGCCGCACGGTGACGGTCGTGCGCAGCAGCGCCCGGGCGAACCCGGCGGCCTGGGCCTGCCAGTGCGCGGCCAGGTCGAAGGACGGGTCGCGGCCGAAGGGTTCGCCGGCGCCGGGAGCGGGGGAGAGTGCCGTGACACGGTCGACGCGGTAGGTACGCCAGGCGCCGTCCCGGCCCGCCCGCTCGGCCGGGACCCGGCCCACGACGTACCAGACCCCTGCCTTCAGGACGAGCCCGTACGGCTCCAGCAGGCGCGTCACCGTGCGGGGCGGCGCGCCGTCCCGGGCCGGCCGCGCATAGTCCAGTCCGACCGTTCGGTCGGACCATACGGCGCGGGCCAGCTCCGGGAGCAGCTCCGGTGCCGACGGCTCACGGAACCAGGCCGGGGCGTCCAGGTGGAAGCGGCGCACCGACGACTCGGCCGCCGCGCGCAGCGAGGGGAGCAGGGTGGCCGACAGTTTCAGCCGGGCGGTGCTCGCCGCGCCCGACAGGCCCAGATCGCGCAGGGCCGTAGGCAGACCGGAGAGGTAGAGGGTCTCCGCCTCGGTGGGATGGAGGGTGGTGAGCCGGGTCCGGTGGCCCGGCGCCAGGTGGTAGCCGCCCGCGCGGCCGCGCTCGGACCGGATGGGAACGCCTGCCTCCTGCAGAGCCTGGGCGTCGCGGATCACAGTGCGTCTGGAGACGCCCAGCTCGCGAGCGAGGGCGACGGCGGTCAGACCGGGGCTCGACTGGACGAGAAGCGCCATGCGGATCAGGCGGGCGGCACGCATGGCTCAAGGATGGTGGACCGGCGCCCCGGACGGCCTTCCTCCGCACGCCGGGGGCCGGGGCGTCGTCATAGTGGGGAAGGGCGGTCTGTGTGCAGGGTCCGGAACAGTGCCCGTACCCGCTCCGAGGCCGTCAGCTCCTCCAGTGTCACCGGGCGGCCCTTGGCGTCGGCGATCGGCAGGCGCCAGTTCGGGTACTGGTCCCAGGTGCCGGGGAGGTTCTGGGGGCGGCGGTCGCCGACGGTGTCCGGGAGCCAGACGCCGATCATGCGGGCCGGGGTGCGCAGCAGGAAGCGGTGGACGGCTCGGATCTCGGCTTCCTCGTCGCCGGACTCGGAGGCGGCGAGCAGGCCGAGGCGGGTCAGCAGGGCGAGCCACTCCGCGGTGTCGGCCGCCGCTTCGGCGCGTTCCTCCGCGAGGGGTCGGGTGAGCAGGCCGAGACGGTCGCGGAGTTCGACGTGCTCGCCGGTGAGGCGGGCGGCGGTGGGCGGCAGGTCGTGGGTGGTGGCGGTGGCGAGGCAGTCGGCGCGCCAGCGTTCCGGGGGCAGCGGGCGGCCGTCGCCGGCCCAGTCCCGTTCGAACCAGAGGACGGACGTGCCGAGCACCCCGTGGCGCTCCAGCGTCTCGCGCACGCCCGGTTCCACCGTGCCGAGGTCCTCCCCGATCACCACCGCTCCGGCCCGGGTCGCCTCCAGGGCCAGCAGGGCGAGCATGGCCTCGGCGTCGTAGCGGACGTAGGTGCCCTCGGTGGGCGGGCTGCCCTGCGGTACCCACCAGAGCCGGAACAGGCCCATCACGTGGTCGATGCGCAGGGCGCCGGCGTACCGGAAGAGGGCGCGCAGGAGCTCGCGGAAGGGGGCGTGGCCGGAGGCGGCGAGGCGGTCGGGGCGCCAGGGCGGCAGGCCCCAGTCCTGGCCGCGGGCGTTGAAGGCGTCGGGCGGGGCGCCGACGGACATCCCGGCGGCGAAGTGGTCCTGCTGGGCCCAGGCGTCGGCGCCGGCCGGGTGCACCCCGACGGCGAGGTCGTGCACGATCCCGACCGGCATCCCGGCCTCGCGGGCGGCGCGCTGGGCCGCGGTGAGCTGGGTGACGGTGAGCCAGGCGAGGCGGGAGTGGAAGCCGACCCGGTCGGCCAGCTCGGCGCGGGCGCGGGCGGTCTGCGGTGAGCGGGGGTCGCGCAGGGCCTCGGGCCACCGGTGCCAGTCGGAGCCGTGCCGTTCGGCGAGCGCGTACCAGGTGGCGTGGTCCTCCAGGGCCTGCCCCTCGGCGGCGCGGAAGGAGTCGTAGGCGGCCTGCCGGTCGGGGGTGAGCGGAGCGGCGGCAGCCGTCTCCAGCGCCTCCCGCTTCAGCTCCCACACCGCGTCCCGGTCGATGAGGGCGCCCTGGTCGAGGACGGCGGAGCGCAGATGCCCGGCACGGTCCGTGACGGAGCCGGTCGCCGTGTACTCGGGGACGGACTCCGGCCGCAGGTGGACCGGGTCGGGGAAGCGGCGGGAGGACGGCCGGTAGGGGGACGGGTCGGTCGGGGCGCCGGGTACGGCCGCGTGCAACGGGTTGACCTGCACGAATCCCGCGCCCGCGGTGCGTCCGGCCCAGTCGGCCAGGTCGGCGAGGTCCCCGAGGTCGCCCATGCCCCAGGAGCGGCGGGACAGCAGCGAGTAGAGCTGGACGAGGATGCCGTACGAGCGGCCGGCGGGGGTGGGGAGCCGGTCGGGGGCGACGATCAGGTGGGCGCGGGCGGTACGGCCGTCGGGAGCGGCGGCGGTCAGCAGGTGCACCCCGAGCGGCAGGCCGCGCACGTCGTCCCGGGTCTCCCCGTCCTCCGTCCGCACCTCCAGGCGGGTGCCGGCGGGCAGGCCGAGGGCGATCTCGCCGGCGTCCGCCCAGTGGACGACCGTCGGCGGCAGCAGCCGTCCGGCGAGCTCCCGCTCCCGGTCGGCGAGGGCGGTGCGGACGGCGTCCGGGCCGTTCGCGTCGACGCCCAGGGCGCCCAGTGCGGCGGTCACGGCTGTGGCGGAGGCGGCGACCGTACGGTCCGGGGCGGGGCTGTAGGAGGTGGCGACGCCGTGCAGCTCCGCGAGCCGGCACAGCCCCGGGTCCAGGGCTTCGTTCATCTACAACCCCGGCTCGCTGGTCAGCGGGGCAGCGTCGGCGAGCGGCGGTTCGCTGGTGAGGGGCTCGGCGTCGGGCAGCGGCGGCTCACTGGTCAGCGGGGCCTGGGCACAGACGCCCTCGGCGCTGAACACGCACAGGTGGGGTTCCTCCACGGTCTCCACCAGGGGTTTGAACTGGGCCGGGATCGGATGATGAACCGTTGCGGCGGCCACGGCGGCCTCCTTGTCATGACGTCGGGTACCCCGGCGATTGCCGGGTCAGAGGAGCCCTACCCCGTCGTCGCGAGGACACGCGTGACGGCCGGATGCCGGCCCGCGAACCGACCGCGTCCGGGTGATCGATAGAGACGGTGTGAGACTGTTCCGCCCCATGGGGGGCCACCGTGAGAACGACGACGCGGGCGGGGACCCGGCGCTGTTGCGGGCCGTCGCGGCCGGGGACGCCTCGGCACTGGCCGAGCTGTACGACCGGCACGCGGGCTGGCTGCACGCCCGGCTGACCCGGCGCTGTGCCGATCCCGAGGTGGTTCGGGAGGTGCTCCAGGACACCTTCGTCACGGTGTGGCGGTCGGCGGCCGGGCACCGCGGGCAGGAGGCCGGCGGCTGGCTGTGGACCATCGCGGCCCGCCGGCTGGTGGACGCCCGCCGGGCGCAGGAGCGGGTGGCGCGCGTGGTGCCCCTGCCCGCGCCGGCCGCCGTCGCCCCGTCGGCGGAGGACCGGGTCCTCACCGCCCTCGAGTACGGCGACGTGGGCACCGCCCTCGACCGGATCTCCCCCGAACTGCGCGAGGTCCTCCGGGCCACGGTCGTCGACGGCCTGACCACCCGGGAGGCCGCGAGCCTGCTCGGCATACCCGAGGGCACGGTCAAGTCCCGAGCCCTCAGAGCGAGGGCCGAACTCCGCGCGGCCCTGTCCCAGCTGAACCCTGCACCGACGGGAGGCCCGGCATGACGACGACACCCTGGCACGCCTCCGAGAACCTGGCCGCGCGCTACGCCGCCGGCACCCTGCCGGAGGCGGACGCCTGCTCCCTGGAGAAACACCTGGAGTCCTGCACGTCCTGCGCGACCCGGGTCTCGACAGCGGTACGAAACACACCGGCGGGAGTAGTCCTCGACGAGGTACGTGACTTGATACTGACGACGACCGCAACGCGCCCCGAAGGGGCGCGGGGCTCTGGCATTTGCGGCTCCGCCGCGTTGGCGCGACCAGCCCCCACCGGCCGGCAGCCGACCACCCACCTCCGCCCCACCCTCTGGTCCCTCGGCCCCGCCCTACGAGGCACCTGGCTCCTCGCTGTCCTCACCGTCGTCCTCGGCGCCCTCCTCCTGAACCGGGCCGCAGGCTACGAAGCCACCCGCACCCTCCTCCTCACCCTCGCCCCGGTGATCCCCGTGGCCGGCGTCGCCCTCTCCTACGGCCCGCACGCCGACGCCCTGCACGAGATCACCGCGGCCACCCCCTCCGGCGGCCTCCGCCTCGCCCTCACCCGCACCGCCGCCGTCCTCGGCGTCAGCCTCCCCGCCCTGACCCTCACCGGCGCCGCGCTGCCCGCCTCGGGCGCCCCCGGTGCCGCCGCCTGGCTGCTGCCGGCGCTGGCACTGACCCTCGGCTCCCTCACGCTCGCGTCCTACGTCGGCTGCCGTACCGCGACCGCGGTGACCGGCGGCGGCTGGCTGGCCGCCGTCCTCGTCCCGGCCCTCGCCGCGCACAGCGGCCCCCTCACCGCACGGCTGGCCGGACAGCTGGCCGTCTGCTTCGACGGCGCCCAGGCCGGCTGGGCCGTGGCCGCCGCCGTGTGCGCCGCGCTGCTGGCCGCCCGCCGGCGCGCCTACGACCACCTGGAGAACCGTTGAGCATACGAGTGACCGGCCTGCGCGTCCGGCACCGCAGGACCGTCGCCCTGGACTCGGTCGACCTCGCACTCGGCACGGGGGTGCACGGGCTGCTGGGCCCGAACGGCGCCGGGAAGACCTCGCTGATCAGGGTGCTGGCGACGGTCGCCCGGCCGGCCGCCGGCCGGGTGGAGCTGCTCGGCCGGGACACCGCGGAGCACCGCGCCCTGGGCGAGGTCCGTGGCCGGCTGGGTTATCTGCCGCAGGAGTTCGGCTACTACCCGGGGTTCACCGTGCGGGAGTTCGTGTCGTACGTGGCCTGGCTGAAGGAGCTGCCCGCCGACCGGACCCCCGCCGCGGTGGAACGGGCGGTGGAACGGGTCGGACTCGCCGACCGTGCCGACGCGAAGATCCGGACGCTGTCGGGGGGCATGGTCCGCCGGGTCGGCATCGCGCAGGCGGTCGTCAACGAACCGGAGGTCCTGCTGCTCGACGAGCCGACCGCCGGACTGGATCCCGAACAGCGCGTGGAGTTCCGGGAGTTGCTGCGCGAGCTGGGCGCCTCGGCGACCGTGGTCGTCTCCACCCACCTGGTGGAGGACGTCGCGGCGGCCTGCACGGAGGTCACCCTGCTGGACGCGGGCCGGGTCGCCTACCGGGGGACACCGGACACCCTCACCGCGCTGGGCGAGGCGTCCGACGGACCCGGCGACCATCCGATCGAGCGCGGCTACACGGCGGCCCTGCGCGCCCACCGCACGACGGGGGTGCTGCGATGAGCGTCACGACACAGGCGTCGGCGCCGCTCCGGACGGAGGCCCGCCGGGGTTTCGCCCCCTGGGCCGGGCTCACCGTGCTGCTGACGCTGGGCGTGGTGCTGGCCGCGTCGGCCGACCGGTGGCAGGGCGGCTGGGCGGAGACGGCCGCGCAGTTGCACAACGCCGTGCTGGTCACGGTCCCGGCGGCCGCGGCGGCCGGCTGCTGGCAGGGCGGCCGGGAGCGGCGGCGCCGTACGGAGGAGCTGTGGGGGACGGTCGTACGGCCGCCGTTGTCCCGTTTCCTGGTGTCCGCGCTGCCGGTGGCCCTCTGGGTGGCCGCCGGGTACGCGGTGGCGGCGGGTCTGGCGCTGCTCGCGACCTGGCCGTACGCCCTGGGGGACGCTCCCCGCCTGGCCCTCGTGCCCACCGACGCGTTCGTGTCGGGGGCCGCGGTGGTGGCCGGTCACGCGGTGGGGCGGCTGGTGCCCTCGCGGCTCGCGGCGCCGCTGCTGGCGACGGCCGGGTATGTGGGGCTGGGGGTGACGGCGGCGGCGCACGAGGGGTCCGGGCGGTTTCTGAACCCCGCGTGCCAGTTCATGGCGACGTGGGTGCCGGTGTGGTGGCAGCCGGTGGCGATGGCGGTCTGGGCCGGCGGTCTGACGGGGGCGGCCGTGCTGGCGTACGCGGCCCGGCGCCGGTGGACGGCCGTGCTGCCGCTGGCCGCCGCGGCCGCCGCGGGCGCGCTGCTCGTGCAGACCGGGGACGGGCTGTGGCACACCGACCCGCTGGCCGGCCGCCAGGTGTGCGACACGTCCGTCACCCCGGCGGTGTGCGTGAACGCCCGGTACGCGGACGCGCTGCCACAGGTCAGCGCGGCGCTGTCGGGGGTCACGGGGAAGCTGGCGGGGGTACGGAACCTGCCGGTGCGCTGGACGGGCCGGGCGGGCGGGACGCGTCACGACGAGGTGGCACTGCCGTCGCTGACCCCGCTCGGCTGGTCGTTCGTGCGGGGGCGGCTGACCGATCCGGAGCAGTTCGCCTGGGAGGCCGTGGCGGCGCTGCTGCGGGACTGTCCGGACGATCCGGACGGCGTGGCCGACGACGCCGTCGAGAACTACCTCGCGCCCTCCCCCGCCCAGCGGCACTTCGACGGTCTGGACGCCCGGGCCGACGCGCAGCGCCGGGACGCACTGGCCGACCGCCGCGCCGCCCGGGCCCGGCTGGTGGCGATGGGCGAACGGGAGCGCCGGGCCTGGCTGTCGGCGTACTTCGCGGCCCGGGCGGCCTGCGACCCGAAGGGAGCGCCGGCCCTGTGAGCACGAACCCGTTCCTTCTGCACGCCCGCTCCCGCGCGGTCCCCACCGCTGTCGTCGCGCTCGCCGGGACGGCCGCCTTCGCGGTCTGGGCGGCGGCCCGTCTCGACAGTTACCTCGACCCCGACCGCCGGGTGCCGGTGGTGGCGCTGGCCCCGCTGCTGGCGGCCGCGGTGATCGGGGTGAGCCTCGCCTCGCCCTGTGAGGAACTGGACCGGACGGCGGTCCGGCCGTGGTGGCCGCGGCGGCTGGCTCAGCTGGCCGGGCTGACCGCGCTGGCGGCCGTGCTGCTGCCGGTGGCGGTGCTGGGGCATCCGGAGACCTTCGGGCCACCGGCCATGATCCGCAACACGCTGGGCTGTACGGGTGTCACGGCGGCCGCGGCCGTGCTGCTCGGGGCCCGGCTGAGCTGGCTGCCGGCCTTCGGTTACGTCAGTGCCGTGTACCTGGGCTCGGCGGGGGCGCACGGAAGCGCGGTGGCGGTGTGGGCGTGGCCGGTGCAACCTGGGGCGCAACCGGGCGCCTGGGCGGCGGCGCTGGGGGCGTTCGCGGTGGGCGGCGCGCTGTTCGTCGTACGGGGTGCGCGTGCCGAAGGGCCCCGTGGCTGAGACGGCCAGCCACGGGGTATGCGAAGGCCCGGATCGTCAGGCGGAGATGCCGTCGATCCGGGCCAGGGCGTCGTCCGCGCCGTACGGCTGCAAGTAGGGCAGCCAGCGCGGGTCCCTATGGCCGGTCCCGATGATGCGCCAGGCGAGTCCGGTGGGCGGGGCCGGTTTGTGCCGCAGCCGCCAGCCGATCTCGAAGAGATGGCGGTCGGCCTTGACGTGGTTGCAGCGGCGGCAGGACGCCACCACGTTGTCCCAGACGTGCTGACCCCCGCGGCTGCGCGGGATGACGTGGTCGACGCTGGTTGCGACGCCACCGCAGTACATGCACCGGCCCCCGTCGCGCGCGAAGAGCGCCCTTCGGGTGAGCGGCACGGGGCCCCGGTAGGGAACCCGCACGAATCGCTTGAGCCGGACCACGCTGGGTGCGGAGACTGTGACGGTTGCGCTGTGCATATAGGCGCCGGATTCCTCCAAGGCGACTGCCTTGTTCTCCAGGACGAGGACGAGCGCGCGGCGGAGCGGTACGACGCCGAGCGGCTCGTACGACGCGTTGAGGACCAGGACATGCGGCACGGGGGCCTCCTTGGGCGTCGGCGGCGCGTGGCTCGCGCCGGGACGATCTGTGGCCAGTCTCCCCTCCTGGCTGGTGGACGCGCCACCATCTCCCGGTAACGGGCTGGGAGTGTTTTCGACCACACGGCATTCATCCCCCGGTCGCCCCCCTTTTCAAGCGGGCCTTTCAAACGGGCCTTTCCAGCGGCCGGTTCCCGCGGGCCGGTTCACGCGCGGGTGAGAAGCAGGCGTGAGCACGGTCTCTCCTTCTCGTATCGGTGGGGCCCACACACAATGCCCCGTTAGTGTGGTGTTCCTGTCCGTCCGGTGACCTTTCCGTGACCTTGAACGCCGTACCCGATCTTGACCGCCGTACCGGAGGGCAGTAGCGCACCGCCTGGAGGTACCCGCCGTGTCCTTGCCCGCCGTCCTACTGGCCGCCGGTTCGTCGCCGTCGCCGACCCCCTCGGAGTCGCCGACAACGACCGTGCCCACGCTCCAGGACGCCCAGGAGAGCGCCGCCCACACGGCCAGCTGGGTCGAGCAGAACTGGTCGACCTGGCTGGCGATCGGGCTGAAGGTGCTGCTGGTCGTGGTGATCGCGGTGGTGCTCAGAAAGGCCGTGCTGCGGGCGATAACCAAGTTCATCGACCGGATGAACCGGACGGCCGAGTCGGCGGAGGGCACCACCCTCGGCGGGCTGCTGGTCAACGCCGAGCGGCGGCGGCAGCGCTCGCAGGCGATCGGCTCGGTGCTGCGGTCGGTGGCGAGCTTCCTGATCCTCGGCACGGCCGCGCTGATGGTGCTGAGCAGCTTCCAGATCGATCTGGCCCCGCTGCTGGCGTCCGCCGGTGTCGCCGGTGTCGCGATCGGTTTCGGCGCCCGGAACCTGGTCACGGACTTCCTGTCCGGCGTGTTCATGATCCTGGAGGACCAGTACGGGGTCGGCGACTCGATCGACGCGGGGGTGGCCTCCGGCGAGGTGGTCGAGGTCGGCCTGCGGGTGACCAAGCTGCGCGGCGCCGACGGCGAGATCTGGTACGTCCGCAACGGCGAGATCAAGCGGATCGGCAACCTCTCGCAGGGCTGGGCCACGGCCGGCGTCGACGTCACGCTCCGGCCCAGCGAGGACCTGGACCGGGTGCGGGCCACCCTGGACGAGGTCGCCGAGAAGATGTCCAAGGAGGAGCCCTGGAACGAGCTGCTGTGGGGCCCGATCCAGATCCTCGGCCTGGACTCGGTCCTCATCGACTCGATGGTGGTCCGGCTCTCCGCCAAGACCATGCCGGGCAAGGCGCTGACCGTGGAGCGCGAGCTGCGCTGGCGGATCAAGCGGGCGTTCGACGCGGCGGACATCCGGATCGTCGGCGGCGTGCCCACGGGCCTCTCGGGTGAGGAGCCCCCGGACCCCGCGGAGGCCGTGGCCGCCCCGTCGGCGTTCTCCGACTCGGACTCGCCCCAGACGGCGGCGACGACACCGATAGCTCCGCAGCGGTCGGCGTCCGCGGGGAGGTAGCGGAACGGTTCAGCACACTCGTTCGAGTGAACAGGTGGGGCATTCCGGCGTCACGGGCGCGCGGGGTGCCCCATCGTTCTGCCGGGGCGCCCAGCGCGGGCTTAGCCTGGCACCAGTGCGACGAGGAGAACCAGGATGAGCGCCGAGCCGATCATGGAGAAGGTCATGGAGCCGGTCGTGCCGCAAGTGGACCCCATCGACATGCTGATCTCGTTCGAAGAGGCCGCTGCACCAATGCCGATTCGGGCGGAATACCTCGAGGAGACGGGCATTGTGCCGCCTCAGCCGGACGCCGAACACAGCGACGTCGTCGCACAGCTCTTTCTCCAGCTCAACAGCGCTGGGTTCCCTCTTGCGGGTTTCGGGATGGGCTTCCGCGCCGCGCACAAGGACGGCCGGACCCAGGCCTTGCTCGTCCCGGACTTCTACATCCGCCGCCGCAAGGCCACAGACCTGGACGAGGCATACGCCAAGACCCACAAGGGCTGGTACCCGATCGACATGGTCGGCCTCGTGGGAGAGGTGACGTCCACGAACCATGAAACGGACACCGGCCCCAAGCTGCGCATCTACGCAAACTCCGGGGTCCCCGTCTATGTCCTGGTCCACCGCAAGAAGCAGGAGGCGTACTGCTTCCACGACCCGGAATCCACAGGCGACGATCTCACTGCCGGTCGCTACCGCGCGCAGGTGACGGTATCCCTCGGCCGCCCCCTCCGCCTACCCGCCCCCTACCCCACCCTCGACACGGCCCCGTTCCTCCGCGACTGAGCGACCCTCGGCTCAACGGCCTTCCAGCGTGCGCACTATCCGGCAGAGCGCCGTGAACGCGGTGCCCAGGAAGAGGCCGCTCTCGAGGTTTCCGGAGGTGCGGACCTCCACGAGGGCCTCGCCGGAGGTGTGGTCGTAGGTGACCGAGCACGGGACGGACACCCGGGTGCGGTAGGGGTGCCAGCGGAAGTCGAGCGGGTTGCCGTCGGTGAGGTCCGACGCCCGCCGCGCCGCGTCCAGTCCGGCGTGGATGCGGTCGAACGGGATCCCGGTGAGGGTGTGGGTCTGGGTGCCGTCCAGGATCTTCTCGGTGGCCTCGACGCCCAGACCGCGCGCACGACGCACCAGCGAACCGGCCCGCCGGCCGGCCCACAGCAGCGAGAGCACGATCCAGGCCACCGGGTACCCGACGACGGCACGCACGACCGTCGTCCAGGAGAAGCCGTCGTCGACGAAGTCGAGGATGCACAGCGTGAGGACCGGCACCGCGAAGTCGCCCAGGGCACTGCGCCACAGCCGTGCGAACAACCGTCTTCGAGGGGACATCGTCAGTCGCCGTTCTCCTGGTCCGTGTCGGGATCAAAGAGCAGGAAACTGTGAGAAGGAGCCTTGTGACCAGCGGCGACGGATATCGTGACGCAGCCGTGATCGCAAATCGGCCAGCGGCCGGATTCAGAAGGTCTTCACAGGCCCCCCGCATTCTCCCCGCGTCGATGATGATCTAAGGTCGCCCCACTACGGGTCCTTGTTCTGGAGCGCGACGTCGCCCGGGGACCCGTCTCGATTGTGGGGATACATGAGAAAGCTCGCCATAGGCACCGCCCTGTCCGGTGCCCTGGCCCTCGCAGGTCTCGCCGCGCCCGCCGCCTCCGCGGCGACTCCGAACCTGGTCTTCTCCGACGTGACCGTGAACAAGGGCAAGGCGATCGTCGTCGGCACCACCAAGACGGTGAGCGTGCCGGTGACATACACCCTGACCCGGCCCGCCGACCTGGTCATCGACAACGAGAAGACGTTCGCCGCGGTGATGCTCTACCGCGGCACGCTGAAGTCGCTCGACAACGAGCTGGACCCGGAAGTCATGCCCGCCTGCACGACGACCGCCACCACGGACACCACGGTCACCGAGAGCTGCTCCGAGAGCATCCCGGTCGACCCGGGCGAGTACCTGTACGAAGCCGCGGACGCCACGACGTGGAAGGCCGGGGGCCTGTACGCCCACATCGACGGCACCGTCTCGGACGACTTCCTCAGCTCCGAGTCCGACGTGGCCATCTGGGGCAGCCTGGCCACGGCCAAGGTGCAGCGCGCGGCCAGGCTGACCGCCGACGCCTCGCCGGAGCCGGTGGCCAAGGGCAGGACGATCACCGTCAAGGGCAAGCTGACCCGGGCGGACTGGGGCTCCTCGTCGTACAAGGGCTACACGGGGCAGAAGGCCGTCCTCCAGTTCCGCGCCGCGGACAGCAAGACGTACTCGAACGTGAAGGGGATCACCTCCGGCACCGGCGGCGCCCTGTCCACCACGGTGAAGGCGTCGAAGAGCGGCTACTACCGGTACGTCTTCGCGGGTACGACGACCACCGCGGCGGCGACGGCCACCGGCGACTACATCAAGGTGAAGTAACGGTCCTGCTCTCAGGCCGACCACGCATCCGCAGGGCCCGTCCGGATCTTCCGGGCGGGCCCTTCGCATGCCCAAGCGCAGGTAACGACTGGGTTGCCGCCCCGGCGGGCTATTGACGCTCCCTCTCCGGCGGCTTACGTTTCCAGCCAACAGGAAACTTTCCTAACAGTGATCAACGAGTGGCCTGTTCAGGCGGGTCAC
This sequence comes from Streptomyces sp. NPDC054770, assembly GCF_053611985.1. Classification (NCBI taxonomy): domain Bacteria; kingdom Bacillati; phylum Actinomycetota; class Actinomycetes; order Kitasatosporales; family Streptomycetaceae; genus Streptomyces; species Streptomyces sp. NPDC054770. The sequence continues at coordinate 77,588 of NZ_JBSHBL010000025.1, read as the reverse complement.
CCGGGTGGACCGATCGTCCCGATCACTGGGAAACTGAGCGGCTGGAAAGGCAGGTGTCGAACCCATGGCAGGAACCGCCGGTACGCCGGGCACCCCGCGTGTGCTGCGCGCCATGAACGACCGCGCCGCACTGGACCTGCTGCTGGAGCACGGCCCGCTGTCCCGCACCCGGATCGGCAAGCTCACCGGCCTCTCCAAGCCGACCGCCTCCCAGCTGCTGGCCCGCCTGGAGGCGGCCGGGCTGGTGCTGGCGACCGGCACCAGCGAGGGCCGGCCGGGCCCCAACGCCCAGCTGTACTCGGTGAATCCGCGCGCGGCACACGCCGCCGGCCTTGACGTCAACCCGGACCGGATCCGGGCCGCCGTCGCCGACGTCACCGGCCGTACCGTCGGCGAGTACGAACTGCCCACCCCCGGCCGGCGCTCCGCGCAGTCCGTCGTACGGCAGGTCACGGACGCCCTGGACGGCGCCGTGAAGGCGGCCGGGCTGGCCCGGGACGACGTGCACCGGGTCGTGATCGGCACGCCCGGCGCCTTCGACCCCAACACCGGCCGGCTGCGGTACGCCTCGCACCTGCCCGGCTGGCACTCCCCCGCACTGCTCGACGACCTCGCCGCCGCGCTGCCGATGCCGGTCGAGTACGAGAACGACGTCAACCTCGTCGCCATCGCCGAACAGCGGCTCGGCGCGGCCCGCGGCCACGGCGACTTCGTGCTGCTGTGGAACCAGGAGGGCCTCGGCGCCGCCCTGGTCCTCGGCGGCCGGCTGCACCGCGGCTGGACCGGCGGCGCCGGCGAGGTCGGCTTCCTGCCGGTGCCGGGCACCCCGCTGGTCCGCCAGGTCACCAAGGCCAACAGCGGTGGCTACCAGGAACTCGCCGGTTCGCAGGCGGTGCCCCGGCTGGCCCGCGAACTGGGCATCGAGGACGTGCCGCCCGGGCCTCCCGAGGAGTCCGCCGCCGAACTCGTCGCCCGCGCCGCCGACCACGCCACCGGGCCCCACCACCAGTTGCTCCGCACCTACGCGACCCGGCTCGCCACCGGTCTCGCCTCCCTCGTCTCCGTCCTCGACCCCGAGCTCGTCGTCCTCAGCGGCACCGTCCTGACCTCCGGCGGCGAGGTGCTGCGCGCCCTCGTCCAGGCCGAACTGGAGGAACTGGCGGCCGCCCGGCCGCGGCTCGTCGTCGGCGACGTCCGTGCACACCCCGTGCTGCGCGGCGCGCTGGAGAGCGCGCTCGCGACCACCCGCGACGAGGTCTTCGACACCTCGCGCTGAGCCCCTGCCCCTCGCCCTCTCACCCCTCAGCTTCCCGCACAGCCGTTCCCTTCCGTCACCGCCCGCCCCCGGGAGATCCCGCCATGCCCATACCCTCTGCTGCCCGAAAGACGGCTTTTGCCCTGACCGCGGCCGCCAGTTCGCTGGCCCTGCTCACCGCCTGTACCGGCCAGTCCTCCTCCGGAGCCGACGACGACGCCTCCGCGAACACCACCATCAACTTCTGGCACGCCTGGAGCGCCCCGAACGAGGTGAAGGCGGTCAACGCGCTGATCGCCGGCTTCGAGAAGGCGCACCCCAACATCCACGTCAACGCCGTCAGCAACATGACCGACGACAAGATCAACCAGGCGCTGCGCAGCGGCGGCGACAAGGCCCCGGACGTCATCTCGTCGTTCACCACGAACAACGTGGGCAAGTTCTGCTCCTCGGGCGCGCTGGTCGACCTGAACCCGTTCTTCAAGAAGTCCGGCATCGACCCGACGACGACGTTCCCGAAGGCGATGAACGAGTACACCCAGTACGACGGCAACCGCTGCTCGGCTCCGCTGCTCGGTGACGCGTACGGCCTCTACTACAACAAGACGGCGTTCAAGAAGGCCGGCATCACCAGCCCGCCGAAGACATGGACCGAATTCCAGGCGGACGCCAAGAAACTGACGATCACCCAGGGCGACAGCTACAAGCAGCTCGGTTTCATGCCGGACTACCACGGCTGGGAGACCACGACCGAGCACTACGAGGCGCAGTTCTCGCCCACCTACTTCACGGCCGACGGAAAGTCGAACGTCGCCAAGGACCCCGCTTTCACCGAGGCGTTCACGCTCCAGAAGAACCTCGTCGACGAACTCGGCGGATTCCAGAAGCTGGAGAAGTACCGGGCGACGCTGGGCGACGAGTGGGGCGACAAGCACCCCTTCCAGACCGGCCAGGTCGCCATGCAGCTCGACGGTGAATGGCGGCTGGGCATGGCGCTCGCCACCAAGCCGAAGTTCGACATCGGCGTCGCCCCGCTGCCGGTGCCGGACGACCAGGTCGCGCAGTACGGCAAGGGCTACATCACCGGCACGATCGCCGGTATCGCCGCGAACAGCAAGAAGCAGAACGCTGCCTGGGAGTTCGTCAAGTACATCACCACGGACACGGACGCGGTGGTGGGCTTCTCCAACGCCATCCACAACGTGCCGTCCACGCTCGCCGCCCTGAAGTCGCCGAAGCTGACGTACGACCCGCGGTTCAAGACCTTCCTGGACATCGCCGCCAACCCGAACTCCACGACGTCTCCCGCCTCCATCAACGGCGGTGTGTACCTGGCGACGATCCAGAACTTCGGATACGACTACGAGAGCGGCAAGGTCAAGGACCTCAAGTCCGGTCTGGAGGCCACGGCCAAGCAGATCGACACCGACATCGCGCAGGCGAAGTAGCGATGAGCACCATCACGTCGGCGTCGCAGCGCCGCCCGTCCGGCCTCGCTGCGAAGCAGCGGAAACAGGCACTGCGCACGGTCGCTTTCATGTCGCCCTGGCTGATCGGTTTCGCGGTGTTCTTCGCGTACCCGCTGATCTCCACGGTCTATTTCTCCTTCATGCACTACGACGGCTTCAAACCGCCGACGTGGTCCGGCACGAAGAACTGGACGTACGTCTTCGAGCACTACCCGTACTTCTGGCCCGCGCTGCGCAACACCCTGTGGCTGGTGGTCGTGATGGTGTCGCTCCGGGTCGTCTTCGGACTCGGCGTCGGCATGCTCATCACGAAGATCAAGACGGGTACGGGGGTCTTCCGCACCCTCTTCTACCTGCCCTACCTGGCCCCGCCGGTCGCGGCGACCATGGCCTTCGCGTTCCTCCTCAACCCCGGTACCGGGCCGGTCAACTCGATCCTGGAGAAGGTCGGCATCCCGGCCCCGGGCTGGTTCAACGACCCCACCTGGTCCAAGCCGGCCCTGACCCTGCTGGCCCTGTGGGGCGTCGGCGACCTGATGGTCATCTTCATGGCCGCGCTGCTCGACGTACCGACGGAGCAGTACGAGGCGGCGGAGCTGGACGGCGCGTCCGCCTGGCAGCGGTTCCGGTTCGTCACGCTCCCGAACATCTCGCCGATCGTGATGTTCGCGGTCGTCACGGGTGTCATCCAGACGATGCAGTACTACACACAGCCGCTCATCGCCGGAAAGGTCGCCTCGGGCGTGATCCAGGGCGCGGGGACGCAGTTCGAACCCGGCTATCCGGAGAAGTCGACGCTCACCCTTCCCCAGCTCGTCTACAACCTCGGCTTCCAGCGCTTCGACTACGGCTCCGCGTGTGTCGTCGCCCTCGTCCTCTTCGTCCTGTCCATGGTGTTCACCGCGTTCCTGATGCGGCGCCGGGGCGGTCTCATCCAGGCAGGTGACTGACGATGACCCAGGTACTCGACCGGCCCGCGCAGTTGCGGGCCCCCGTGTCGGACGCCGAACGCACCGCCCGCCGCAAGGCGTTGCTCAACTGGGTGGCGGTGCACTCCCTCGGCGTCGCCGCCGCCCTGTTCTTCACCCTCCCCTTCGTGTTCGTGTTCCTGACCTCGCTGATGAGCGACAGCCAGGCACTGAGCCGGGACCTGATCCCGCACACCTGGGAGTGGAGCAACTACCGGAAGGTGTTCGACACGCCGGGCTTCCTGACCTGGTGGAAGAACACCCTGCTCTACGCGGGCCTCGGCACCGTCCTGACCGTCGTGTCGTCCATCCCGGTGGCGTACGCGCTCGCCAAGTTCCGCTTCCGCGGCCGCAATCTCTCGCTCATGCTGGTGATCTCGATGATGATGCTGCCGCCGCAGGTGGTCATCATCCCGATGTACCTCTTCTGGGCGAAGCAGCTGGACCTCTCCGGCACCCTGTGGCCGCTGATCGTGCCGATGGCGTTCGGCGACGCGTTCTCCATCTTCCTGCTGCGCCAGTTCCTGATGACGATCCCGAACGAGTACCTGGACGCGGCGAGGGTGGACGGCTGCGGGGACCTCAGGACCCTGCTCAGGGTGGTGATCCCGATGGCGAGGCCCGGCATCGCCGCCGTCGCCCTCTTCCAGTTCTTCTACGCCTGGAACGACTACTTCGGCCCCCAGATCTACGCCTCGGAGAACCCGGGCGCCTGGACCCTCTCCTACGGCCTGGAGTCGTTCAAGGGCATGCACCACACCGACTGGAACCTGACCATGGCCGCGACCGTGCTCGTCATGGCCCCCGTGATCCTCGTCTTCTTCTTCGCCCAGAAGGCGTTCGTCGAGGGCGTCACGCTCACCGGAGTGAAGGGTTAACCACGTATGAAACTCACTGTGGTCGGCGGAGGCTCGACCTACACCCCCGAACTCATCGACGGTTTCGCCCGCCTGCGGGACACCCTGCCCATCGAGGAACTCGTCCTGGTCGACCCGGCCGCCGAACGCCTGGAGCTGGTGGGCGGACTGGCCCGCCGGATCTTCGCCAGGCAGGGCCACGGCGGCCGGATCGTCACCACCTCGGACCTGGACGCGGGCGTCGAGGGCGCCGACGCGGTGCTGCTCCAGCTGCGCGTCGGCGGCCAGGCGGCCAGGCAGCAGGACGAGACCTGGCCGCTGGAGTGCGGCTGCATCGGCCAGGAGACCACCGGCGCCGGCGGCCTGGCCAAGGCCCTGCGCACCGTGCCCGTCGTCCTGGACATCGCCGAACGCGTCCGCGGCACCAACCCGAACGCCTGGATCATCGACTTCACCAACCCGGTGGGGATCGTGACCCGCGCGCTGCTCCAGGCCGGTCACAAGGCGGTCGGGCTGTGCAACGTGGCGATCGGCTTCCAGCGGAAGTTCGCGAACCTGCTGGGGGTCACGCCGTCCGACATCCACCTGGACCACCTCGGCCTCAACCACCTCACCTGGGAGACGGCGGTCCGCCTCGGCGGCCCCGAGGGCGAGAACGTCCTGCCCAAGCTGCTCGGCGAGCACGGCGACACGATCGCCGCCGACCTGAAGCTGCCGCCGGCGCTCCTCGACCGGCTGGGCGGCGTCATCCCGTCCTACTACCTGCGCTACTACTACGCGCACGACGAGGTGGTACGGGAACTGCGCACCAAGCCGTCCCGGGCGGCCGAAGTGGCCGCGATGGAGAAGCAGTTGCTGGAGATGTACGGCGACCCGGCCCTGGACGAGAAGCCGGAGCTGCTCGCCAGGCGGGGCGGCGCCTACTACTCGGAGGCGGCGGTCGACCTGGCCGCGGCCCTGCTCGGCGGCGCCGGGAACCCCTACCAGGTGGTGAACACGTACAACGGCGGCACCCTGCCCTTCCTCCCCGACGACGCGGTCATCGAGGTCCAGGCGGCGGTGGGCGCGAACGGCCCGGTGCCGCTGCCCGTCCCGGACGTCGACCCGCTCTTCGCCGGGCTCGTCGCGAACGTGACGGCGTATGAGGACCTGGCCCTGGAGGCGGCCCTGCGCGGCGGCCGGGACCGCGTCTTCCGGGCGCTGCTCGCCCATCCCCTGGTCGGCCAGTACGAGTACGCCGACGCCCTGACCGACCGACTGATCGCGCACAACCGGGAGCACCTCGCGTGGGCCTGACCGCAAGTGTCCTCGCCATCGACGCGGGCAACAGCAAGACCGACGTCGCGGTGGTGGCGGCGGACGGCGAGGTCCTCGCCACGGCCCGGGCCGGCGGTTTCCGGCCGCCGGTGGTGGGCGTGGAGCAGGCCGTGGACGAGGTGGCCGCGGCGGTCGCCGAGGCGTACGGCGCCGCCGGGGTCACCTCGGCCGCCCACGTCTCGGCGTGCCTGGCCAACGCCGACTTCCCCTTCGAGGAGGAGCAGTTGGCCGCCGCGCTGGCCACGCGCGCGTGGGGGACGACGGTGGCGGTCCGCAACGACACCTTCGCGATCCTGCGGGCCGGTGTCACCGAGCCGCGCGGGGTCGCCGTCGTGTGCGGCGCCGGCATCAACTGCGTCGGCATGCGCCCCGACGGCCGTACCGCCCGCTTCCCCGCCCTCGGCCGGGTCTCCGGTGACTGGGGCGGCGGCTGGGGGCTGGCGGAGGAGGCCCTGTGGCACGCGGCCCGCGCGGAGGACGGCCGCGGGGAGCACACCGCCCTGGCCCGCACCCTCCCGGCGCACTTCGGGTACGGCAGCATGCTCGCCCTGATCGAGGCCCTGCACCGGGAGGAGGTCGAGCCCGCCCGCCGGCACGAGTTGACGCCGGTGCTGTTCGCGACGGCGGCCGACGGCGACCCGGTGGCCCGGGCGGTCGTGGACCGGCTGGCGCAGGAGGTGGTGACCATGGCCGTGGTCGCGCTGACCCGCCTGGAACTGCTGGACGAGGAGACGCCGGTGCTGCTGGGGGGCGGGGTGCTGGCGGGTGGGCATCCGCAGCTGGACGACGGGGTGCGGGAGTTGCTGGCCGCGCGGGCGCCGAAGGCGGTACCGAGCGTGGTGACGGCGCGGCCGGTGCTGGGGGCGGCGTTGCTGGGGCTGGACGCGGTGGGGGCGGGGGTGTCGGTGCAGGAGAGGGTGCGGCGGTACTTCGAAGGGTGACGGTGGGTGGGGGCTGGGGCGGGCGCCCACCCGTGCCGCCCTGCGGCACGCCTGCCCGCAGCTATGCAGCTGACGCGACTGCAGCGCCCCGTAAGGGGCGCGGGGAACTGCGCGACCAGCCCCCACGCACCCGCGCCCCGTGACGCGCCCTCACCACCCCTCCGGAACCGAACCGATTCCCCCGGCGTATTCATGGGCAGGGGTTCCGCTGCGATCCGATCAAGATCCAGTGAAGGCCGGTGCCGAATGTCAGTCCGGGCGGCGATACTGGGCGGCGACCGGATGACCATGGGGGAGGTCAAGTGACACACCCGCCGACGAAGAGCGCGGCACCGCCAGGAGCAGGCACCGCCCTGCCCGCGCAGCGGACCGGCTCTCCCGCGCCCGAGGCGACGCCCCCGCGTCGCCGTTCCGCGTTCGCGGAGGGCGTCGAGCAGGTGCGCGCCGCCGCCACCACCGAGCCCGGCCGGCTCCGGCTCATCGGCGCCGTCCTGGCCGTGCTGATCGTCGCGTTCGGCGCCGTCACCGCCTGGCAGATGAGCGAGCGCGCGGCCGCCGCGGACGACGTGCTGCACCGCAGCCAGCCGCTCAGTTCGGGCGCGGCCGACATCTACCGTTACCTGGCGGACGCCAACACCGCGGCCTCCAGCGGCTTTCTGGCGGGCGGTCAGGAGACGGCGGCCTCCCGCCAGACGTACGAGAGCGACATCCAGAAGGCCGCCGCCGGGCTGGTCAACGCCGCCGCCAACTCCGAGCCCGGCTCGCCCGCCGAGAAGGCCGTGGCGAAGCTGAACCAACTGCTCCCGGAGTACAAGGGGCTCGTCGAGCGGGCCAGGGTCTACAACCGGCAGGGCTACCCGGTCGGCGGCGCCTACCTGCGGTACGCCAACGACAAGATGCAGGACGAGATGCTCCCGGCGGCCCAGGAGCTCTACGAGAAGGAGAACGCGCGGCTGTCGTCCGACTACTCGGACGCGACCCCGTACCCGTGGGCGGCCATCGTCCTCGGCCTCCTCGCGCTCGCCGCGCTCGCCTGGGCCCAGCTGCGCCACTACCGCCGGACGAACCGGCTGCTGAACCACGGCCTGGTCGCGGCCTCGGCGGCCACCGTCGTCACCCTGCTGTGGCTGGTCGTCGGCCACAGCGTCGCCCGCGCCGGCCTGAACGACTCCTACGACCACGGTGTCCGCTCGCTGAACGTGCTGCACGACGCCCGGATCGCCTCCCTGAAGGCGCGCGGGAACGAGAACCTGAGCCTGGTGTCGCGCGGCGCCGAGACCGTCACGGTCGACAACAAGTCGTACGACAAGTACTACTACGACTTCGACACGGACATGACCGCCCTCGGCAAGGGCCTCACCCAGGCCGCGAAACTCGCGGACGACTCGGCCGGCAGCAAGCCGGTCGTGGCGGCCGAGGGGAACATGAAGGTGTGGAAGGAACGGCACGCCGACGCACGCGACGCGGACGAGAACGGCGACTACCAGACGGCGCTGGACAAGGTGATAGGCACCAAGGACGCGACCGCCGAGTGCTTCGACAGCGTCGACGACAACCTGAGAATCGCGTTGGCCCATGAGGACGGCGAGTTCAGGGCGCACGCCACCGACGGGCTGGACGCCATGGCCGGGCTGCCGATCGGCGCTGCCATGCTGGGGGTCGCGGCGGCGGCGGGCGCGCTGTTCGGCATCGGGCGCAGGCTTTCGGAGTACCGGTGAGAGGGGGCGTGGCGATGTTCGTGCGGCGGATGAGGGCCTCCCTGCGCGGCTGGGGCGGAGTGGGTGCGATGGCGGTCGGCTGCGCGCTGGCGCTGGCGTTCGTCCTGCTGCTGCCGCTCACCCAGTCCCGTGGTGAGAGCGGCCGGGGCGAGGGGCTCGGCGGCCCGGGGCTGGCGACCGGCAGCGCGGCGAGGGCCGACGACTGCACCGACTCCCAGGCGCAGAACGAGACCTGGTCGCCGTCGGGCGCGGACGGGTCCACCATCGACGCCATCAAGGCCCGTACCGGCGCCAAGCGGAAGCTGATCGTCGGCGTCGACCAGAACAGCTACCGCTGGGGCTACCGCAACCCGAACAACTCGGATGCGGAGCTGGAGGGTTTCGACATCGACCTGGTGCACCGGATCGCCCAGGACATCCTCGGCGACCCGAACGCGGTGCAGTTCAAGGCGATTCCGACGAGCCAGCGGATACCGGCGATCCAGGACGGCCGCGTCGACATGGTGGTGCGCACGATGACCATCAACTGCGACCGGCTGAAGGACGTCGCGTTCTCCGCGCCGTACTTCAAGACCGGGCAGCAGGTCCTCGCCCCCAAGTCGTCGTCGATCACCGGCTACAACGCCACGCTGGCGCACAAGAAGATCTGCACGGCGGCCGGTTCGACGGCGTACGCCAAGCTGGACGCCGACCGGAAGTCCGGGAAGCTGGTGGCCTCGGCGGACATCTCCACCACCGTCCCCAACCAACTCGACTGCCTGGTGCGGCTGCAGCTCGGGGAGGTCGACGCGGTGGTCACCGACGGGGCGCTGGCCGCCAGCCAGGCCGCCCAGGACCCGACGGTCGAGCTGAAGGGTGCCCCGTTCACCACCGAGTACTACGGCGTGGCGATGAAGAAGGACGCGACCGATCTGGTACGCCGGGTCAACCAGATCCTGGTGGAGTACCGGGCGGACGGCTGGCAGGCGTCGTACGACAAGTGGCTGTCGGCGACACTGGGAGGGGACTCGGCGGCGTCGAAGCCGGCCGCGCCGCAGTACCTGCGCAGCAGCTGACCCGCATCCGCGAGGCCCAGCCCCGACGAACAAGCGAGAGGTGATCGATGGGCGTCACGGACCCCGCCGGGCCGGTGATGGACCGGGACGAGGTGGACCGTGCGCTGGCGCGGCTCGGCGCGGAGCACGAGGCGATCGAGACCTCGCTGCTCGCCCTTCAGGACCACGCGGGCCGCAGGCTCCTCGAAGGCGCCGAGCTGACCGGGACGACCCGGGAGCGGTGGGCGGCCGCGGACGCGTCGATCACCCTGCTGTGGGCCTACTTCGACGCCTACACGGACGCGCTGCGCTCCGCCCGGGAGATCAGGGCCCGGCGCCGCTGGTCCAGCCGTGAGGACCTGGTGGAGCTGACCGAGCTGCTGCGCGGGGAGTCCGTGACGGTGGCGGGCAGCGCGACCGCGACGGCGAACGCGCCGACCCTGCTGTCCGCGGCCGGCCGGCTCAGCGAGCGGTTCTCGCTGGCGGCCCTGGTCGACCGGATGAACGAGCTGTACGCGACCTCGCTGGACATGGTCGTCACCGCCGACGCGGTGTGGTCGGCGCTGCCCGCGCGGATCGATTTACTCGCCGCGGAGCTGCAACGCACCCGCAAGCTGGCGCACTCCGTCGGCGTGCGCCCCGGCGAGCACCCGGCGGGCGACGACCTGGAGCGGATCACCCGGACGCTGACGAAGCTGCGTGCGGACGTCGTGTCGGACCCGCTGACCTTCTGGGCTCCCGCGCAGGGGAGCTCGGCGCCGGGCGGCGGCCGTCCCGACACCACGGTGTACGACCGCGAGGCGCGGGCGCTGGAGGACGTACGGCGGGAGATCGACGCCGTGCTGACGGTACGGCAGGACGCCGAGGCCCGGCTGATCAAGCTGCGGGACGTGCTGTCCCGCGCGGACCGCACCCTCGCCGAGGCGCGCACCGCGCGCGGTGAGGTGCTGGCGAAGATCGCGGCGACCGAGGTACCGGTGGTCAGCGGCCCGCCGACCGCGTTGCAGGAGCAGCTGTCGACGGCCGCCGAGTACCGCAGACAGGCCCAGTGGCACCGCCTGTCGCCGCTGCTGGAATCACTGGAGCAGAAGGCGGACGACGAACTGCTGCGCGCCCGCGAGTCGTTGACGGCGGTCACCGCGCCGCTCGCGGTGCGCGCGGAGCTGCGCGGCCGGCTGGACGCGTACAAGGCGAAGGTGGCCCGGCACGGGCTGGCGGAGGACCGGTTCCTGACCGAGCGGTACGACGCGGCCCGGCGAATGCTGTGGAGCGCGCCCTGCGATCTCAGGGTCGCGGAACAGGCGGTGCTGCGCTACCAGCAGGCGGCCGCCGAGGCGCTGGGGGCGCCGCGGGTGCCGCAGCAGAGCGGGCCCGAGGACCGGAGGGGAGAGTAGTCGTGAGTCAGGCGGGAGAGACCTGCCAGCGGCCGGGCTGTGAGGGTTCCTACGAGGACGTGGGCGACGGCGAGCTGTACTGCGACACCTGCGGTCTGGCGCCGGTCGTCTCGGCGAGCGGGATGGTCGGCTCGCCGCCCACCGGGATCACGGCCGGCGGCAGGGGCTCGACGGGCAGCGGGAGTTCGCGCTCCAGCAGCCGCAGTTCGGGTACCTCGTCGCAGTCGTCGAAGTCGCGGCGCTCGGTCTCCGGGCGGCTGTCGCGGTCCGTGTCGGGCAAGTCGACGGGCCGTTCGGTGTCGGTGCGCAGCTCCGGTTCGTCGACGAGTGCGTCCGGGCGCAGCCGGCTGGGCGCGGGCCTGGTCACGGTGCCGCAGGTGCCGAAGCCGGACCCGCGCGCGATGGTCCTGGAGAACCCGGAGGTACCGGAGCGGAAGCGGTTCTGCTCGCGGTCGGACTGCGGGGCGCCGGTGGGCCGGGCCCGCGGGGAGCGGCCGGGCCGGACCGAGGGGTTCTGCACCAAGTGCGGCAACCCGTATTCGTTCGTGCCCAAGCTCAAGGGCGGCGACGTGGTGCACGGCCAGTACGAGGTCGTGGGCTGCATCGCGCACGGCGGCCTGGGCTGGATCTACCTGGCCGTGGACCGGGCCGTGTCCGACCGCTGGGTGGTGCTCAAGGGCCTGCTGGACACCGGCGACCAGGACGCGATGGACGCCGCGATCTCCGAGCGGCGGTTCCTCGCGGAGATCGAGCACTCCAACATCGTGCGGATCTACAACTTCGTCGAGCACCTCGACCAGCGCACCGGCTCCCTCGACGGCTACATCGTCATGGAGTACGTCGGCGGCAAGTCCCTCAAGGAGATCGCCAACGACCGGCGTACCCCGGAGGGCCGCCGGGACCCGCTGCCGGTGGAGCAGGCGTGCGCGTACGGCATCGAGGCTCTTGAGGCCCTCGGGCACCTGCACAGCCGCAATCTCCTCTACTGCGACTTCAAGGTCGACAACGCCATCCAGACCGAGGACCAGCTCAAGCTGATCGACATGGGCGCGGTGCGCCGGATGGACGACGAGGAGTCGGCCATCTACGGCACGGTCGGCTACCAGGCGCCCGAGGTCGCCGAGGTCGGCCCGTCCGTCGCCTCCGACCTGTACACGGTCGGCCGTACCCTCGCCGTCCTCACCTTCGACTTCCAGGGCTACACGACCGTCTTCGTGGACTCGCTGCCCGACCCGGACAACATCGAGGTCTTCCGGCAGTACGAGTCCTTCTACCGGCTGCTGGTCCGGGCCACCGACCCCGACCCGGCCCGCCGCTTCGCCTCCGCGCAGGAGATGGCCGAGCAGCTGACCGGGGTGCTGCGCGAGGTCGTGTCGGTGCAGTCCGGCATGGCGCGGCCCGCGCTGTCGACGCTGTTCGGGCCCGAGGTGAAGGTCACGGACACCGAGCTGTTCCCGAAGCTGGACGGGGACGTGTCCCGGCTGGGGGCGCGGGCGGTGGCGTCCAGGACGCTCGCGCTGGACCCGTCGGGCGCGGCGCCGGACCCGGCCGACCCGGCCCTGGTCAGGCCCATCGCCACCGCGGCCGCCGCGCTCGCCCTGCCGGCCCCGCTGGTCGACCAGAGCGACCCGAACGCCGGGTTCCTGGCAGGCCTGTCGACCTCGCTGGTGGGCGAGGTCAGCCTGCTCAGCGCGCTGGCCGCGGCACCGACGCAGACGGTCGAGACCGAGCTGCGGCAGATCCGCGCGCGGCTGGAGAACGGCGACTTCGAGGCCGCGCTGGTGGGCCTCGGCCGGCTGGAGGACGAGCGGCCGGACGACTGGCGGGTGGTCTGGTACCGGGGCGTGGCCGCCCTGGTCACCGGCGACTTCGAGGGCGCCGCGCTGTCCTTCGACGCGATCTACGACGCGTTCCCGGGCGAGACCGCGCCGAAGCTGGCGCTCGGCCTGTGCGCGGAGGTGCTCGGCCAGCTGGACAACGCGGCCGAGTACTACCGGCTGGTGTGGGCGACCGACCCGGGCTTCGTCAGCTCCGCGTTCGGTCTGGCCCGGGTGCAGCTGGCGGCCGGGGAGCGGCGGGGTGCCGTACGGACGCTGGAGTCGGTGCCGGAGGCCTCGATCCACTACACGGCGGCCCGGGTGGCGGCCGTACGGGCGCGGCTGCGGCACCGGACCGCGGCGGCCGACGACACGCCGTTCCTGGACGATCTGACGGCCGCCGCCGGGCAGATCGAGGCGCTGGACGCGTACGGTCTGGATCCGGCCCGGCGTGAGCAGTTGTCGGCGGAAGTCCTCGGTTGCGCGCTGGACTGGATACTCTCCGGAGGCCAGGACTCCCAGCCTGCCGTCGGCGGCCGGGTGCTGCTCGGCAGCGGTCTGGACGAGCGGGGCCTCCGCTTCGGCCTGGAACGCTCGTACCGCACGCTGGCCAGACTGGCGACCGGCGGTGAGGAGAGGATCGACCTGGTGGAACGGGCCAACCGTTACCGCCCCCGGACGTGGGTGTAGTTGATGTCGCAGATGCCCCAGCAGGTTGCACCGGCGAAGTGCCCGAGCTGCGCGGAGCCGCTCGAATCGGGTGACCTGTTCTGCGGTGCGTGCGGGTACGACCTGTCGGCCGTGCCCGCCGCGCCGCCGGACCACCCGACCCTCACCATGGGCGCCGCCGGTGTGGGATCCTCGGGCGTGGACTGGCCCCCGCCCGAGCCGGAGAGCTCCGGTACGCCCGCGGCACCGCACCTGCCGACCGACCTGCCCGGCACCGACTCGGGCGGCAGCTCGCTGCCGGTGTCGCCGCCCCCGCACGGTTCCCCGGACTCCCCGGCGCCGCACGGTTCGCCGGTGTCGCCGGCCTCGGGGGTGCGGTTCGACCGGCCTCCGGAGCCGGACGAGTACCCGCTCCAGGCGCCGGACCCGCGGGTGGCCGCCTCCGCCGCGGAGACCACCGGGTCGGCCGAGACCACCGAGCTGCCGAAGGTGTGCGTGGCCTGCCGCGCGGGCCGGGTCGACGACGACGGCTACTGCGAGAACTGCGGGCACGCCCAGCCCCGCGAACGCGACCACATGGAGCAGGAGTCGGGCCCGGTGGCCGCCGTCAGCGACCGCGGGCTGCGCCACCACCGCAACGAGGACGCGTTCGCCGTCGGCCACACCACGCTGCCCGACGGCACCCCGGCCTCGCTGGCGGTCGTCTGCGACGGCGTCTCCTCGGCGACCCGCCCCGACGAGGCCTCCATGGCCGCCTCCCGGGCCGCGATCGAGGCGCTGCTGGCCGCGCTGGAGCAGGGCACTCACCCGCAGCAGGCGATGCACGACGCGATCGTCGCCGCCTCCCAGGCCGTCAACGCCCTCGCGGAGGAGCCCCCGTCGGCCCGTGAGCACACCCCGCACCAGAACGCCCCGGCGTGCACGATCGTCGGTTCGATCGTGGCCTCGGGCCTGCTGGTGGTCGGCTGGGTGGGCGACAGCCGCGTCTACTGGGTGCCGGTGGACCGGAGCGCACCGGCGGTCCGGCTCACCGAGGACGACTCCTGGGCCGCGCAGATGGTCGCCGCGGGTCTGATGAGCGAGGCGGAGGCGTACGCCGACGAGCGCGCCCACGCGATCACCGGCTGGCTCGGCGCGGACGCCTACGAGCTGGAGCCGCACACCGCGTCCTTCAAGCCGGACCGGTCCGGTGTGGTGGTGGTGTGCACCGACGGCCTGTGGAACTACGCGGAGACGGCCGAGGAGATGTCCGAGATCGTCCCCGCGGACGCGGACCGGCGGCCGCTGCACGCGGCCCGGGTACTGGTCGGCCACGCCCTGGACGGTGGGGGCCACGACAACGTAACAGTGGCGCTGCTGCCGTTCCCGGAACCGCCGCAGGGGGCAGGATCCGCCTGAGGCCGCCGCAAAACGGCCGCAAACGGGGAAGAGCAACGGGGAAGAGACGTACAGGGACGCGTCGCACGGGGCAGTAACGGCGGACCGGAGGGGACCGGTCCGCACACCGTCAGCACCCACCACGCGTGGGGTGGAGGGGGACCAGAGCAGTCATGGCCAATTTCTCGAAGTCGAACGTGCCACAGTTCTCGGTGGACGTGTACCAGAACGAGTACCTGCCGGACGGCGGCCGCGAGGTCAACGCGATCGTCACGGTGACGGCGACCGGCGGCGGCACCGTCGGGACCGCGGTCGGGGCGTCGTACGCCCCCGGGCAGGGCCCCTCCGCCGGGGTGGCGATCATGGTCGACTGCTCGGGCTCGATGGACTACCCGCCCACCAAGATGCGCAACGCCCGGGACGCCACGGCGGCCGCGATCGACACCCTGCGCGACGGCACCCACTTCGCGGTGATCGGCGGTACGCACGTCGCCAAGGAGGTCTACCCGGGCGGCGGGCGGCTCGCGGTGGCCGACCGCACCACCCGGGAGCAGGCCAAGCAGGCGCTGCGCCGGCTGAGCGCGGGCGGCGGTACGGCGATCGGCACCTGGCTCCGGCTCGCCGACCGGCTGCTGTCCTCCGCGGACGTCACCATCCGGCACGGCATCCTGCTCACCGACGGCCGCAACGAGCACGAGGCGCCGGAGGACCTGAAGGCCGCCCTGGACTCCTGTGCCGGACGGTTCACCTGTGACGCCCGGGGTGTGGGCACCGACTGGGAAGTGAAAGAAGTCACAGGGATCGCCTCCGCGCTCCTCGGCACCTCCGACATAGTCGCCGACCCCACCGGTCTGGCCGCCGACTTCACGCAGATGATGGAGACGGCGATGGGCAAGGAGGTCGCGGACGTCGCGCTGCGGCTGTGGACCCCGGTCGGCACGACCATCAAGTTCGTCAAGCAAGTGGCGCCCACGGTCGAGGCGTTGACCGACCGGCGCACCGAGGCGGGGCCGCGCGCCGGGGACTACCCGACCGGCTCCTGGGGCGACGAGTCCCGCGACTACCACGTCTGCGTGGAGGTCCCCACGGCCGGCCTCGGCCAGGAAATGCTCGCCGCGCGCGTCTCGTTGGTCGTCCCGCAGCCCGACGGCAGCGTCCAGAACCTGGGCGCGCAGGGCCTGGTCAGGGCGGTGTGGACGGACGACATGGTCGCCTCCACCTCCATCAACCCCCAAGTCGCCCACTACACAGGTCAGGCCGAACTGGCACAAGCCATCCAACAGGGGCTGGATCTCCGCAAAGCGGGCGATATGGATGGGGCAACGGCCAAACTGGGTCGGGCCGTTCAGTTGGCAAGCGCTTCCGGGAACGCGGATACTGCGAAACTGCTTGCGAAGGTGGTGGACGTGGTCGACGCCACGACAGGTACTGTGCGACTGAAGGCGAAGGTCGAGGAGGCCGACGAGATGACTCTCGAGACACGGTCCACAAAGACTGTTCGTGTAAAGAAGTGACCTGACAGTCCCACACGCAGGACCATCCAGACAGGCTCAGGACGAACCTGACAGAGAGGGAAGCCCGCCATGCCGACCTGCCCGAACGGACACCAGTCGGGTTCCGACGACTGGTGCGAGGTGTGCGGTCACCGCATGGCCGGTGCCGTACCTCCGCCGCCCCCGCCGACCGCCGGCGGCTACGGCTTCCCGCCGCCCGCGCCCGGCGCCCCGGCCGGTGGCCCGATGGCGGGCGGCCCGATGGGCGGCGGCCGCCATCTGTCCGCCGTGCCGAACGGACCCGAGCCGGAGCTGTGCCCGCAGTGCCGTACGCCCCGTGAGGGCGGTGCGCCGTTCTGCGAGGAGTGCCGCTGGAACTTCCTGACCAACACGGCCACCTCGTACACCCCGGCGGCCCCGCGGCCGCCGGCGGGCGGTCAGGCCGCGCCCACCTTCCGGCCGCCGGCCCCGCCGACGTTCGGCGGCGGCGACTCGTACGAGTACCAGGGCTCGCGCCCCTCGCAGATGAACCGCCCGGCCGAGCCGATCCCGTCCTTCGGCAGCGAGCCCTCGGGCCCGACGCCGTTCGCGGGCGAGCGCGGCGGCGGCCCGTCGGCGTTCGGCGGCGACCCGTCGGCATACGGCGGCGACCGGGGCCAGTCCGGCCCGCCCGGTCAGCCCGGGTTCGGCGGTGACCGCGGCCAGTCCGGTCCCCCCGGTCAGCCGGGCTTCGGTGCGGGTGACCGCGGCCAGTCCGGCCCGCCTGCGTTCGGTGGCGGTGACCGCGGCCAGTCGGGTCCCCCCGGTCAGCCCGGGTTCGGCGGCGACCGCGGCCAGTCCGGTCCCCCGCCCTTCGGCGGTGAGCGCGGTCCCTCGGCGCCGCCTCCGCAGTTCGGCGGCGCCCCCGGCCAGAACGCCGGCGGTCCGCCGTCCGCGTTCGGCGCCCCGCCCGGTGCCGGCCAGCCCTCCGGCCCCTACACCCGCGATCCCTCCGGCGCCCCCGGCGCCGGGCCCTTCGGCGGCTCGGACCCGTCCCGGCCGCCGGTTCCGCCGCCGCCCGGCGGCCCCGGTGCGACCACCGGTGGCGCCCCCGGGGCCTTCCAGCAGTCGGCCCCGCCCGCGCCGCCCGGCTTCCCGCAGGAGACCAGGCCGCCGGCCGGCGGTCCGTCCTTCGGCGGCGCTGACGACGACTGGGTGATCTCCCCTCCGGGCCCCGCGGGTCCCGGAGGGGGCCGTCCGGGCGGCTACGGCTACCCGCAGCCCGGCGCCACGCAGGGCCCGCCCGCCCCCGCCTTCCCGCAGGCCCCGCGGGGTCCGGCGACCTGGACGGCGACGATCGGTCCGGACCGCGAGTACTTCATGGCGATGATGCAGCGCTCGGGCCCGGAGGCGGCCGGCCTCAACCTGCCCGCGTACTCCCCGGAGCAGCAGCGCACGCTCACCGGCAACCAGGTCACCATCGGCCGCCGCCGGCACTCCACCGGCGACACCCCCGACATCGACCTGTCGGTACCGCCGGAGGACCCGGGCGTCTCGCACCAGCACGCGGTCCTGGTCCAGCAGCCGGACGGCAACTGGGCGGTCGTCGACCAGAACTCGACGAACGGCACCACGGTGAACGGCGGCGAGGAGCCGATCCAGCCGTTCGTCCCGGTACCGCTGCAGGACGGCGACCGGGTTCATGTCGGGGCCTGGACGACGATCACTGTCCGACGAGGCTGAGCCTGTAGCACCCCGTAAGGGCGCGGGGCCGCATTGACTTGCGGCTCCGCCGCGTGGGCGCGGGCAACCGCATTCGGCCTTCTGCCGAAGTCAGACCGGGAGCGGCCAGACACACGGCCCCTCCCGGTCGTCCAGCCACACCCACTCCCCGTCCTTCTCGACGCTCACCCCGAACCGCTCCCGTCCGGGCATCCCCTCCCGCGCCCACACCTCATAGGCCTCCCGCGGACCGAGCACCCCCTGGGTCAGCTCGGCGAAGAACTGGAACAGCTCGTCCCCCAGAGCCCCGGGCGGCACCCCACCCGCATCCCCCGCCACCCGCGCCCTCGCCACGCCCCGCAACGGCACGAAGAACGCCGCCGACGGCAGAAACCTCCCCTCGGCACACCCACCCCGCACGGTCAGCGAAAGCAACCCGGTGGCCGCCGGCGTGAGGATCCGCGCACCCTCCGCGCACTGCGCGACCCACGCCCGCGGCACGCTCGGCAGCGCACACGTCGCGATGATCCGGTCGAACGGCGCCCGCTCCGGCACCCCCCGCGCCCCGTCCCCCGTGACCACGGCCGGCCGGTACCCCGCCGCGGCCAGGTGCCGTCGCGCGGACTCGCTGATCTCCGGCTCCACGTCGACGGTGGTGACGAGGTCGTCGTCGCCCAGCCGGTGCGCCAGCAGCGCCGCGTTGTACCCGGTCCCCGCACCGATCTCAAGGACCCGGTCGCCGTCCGCGACCCCCAGCGCGACCAGCATCCGCGCCATCAGCGAGGGCTGGCTGCTGGAGGACAGCAGTTCGCCGTCGCGCAGCCGGGTGGCCAGCGGTACGTCCTCGTAGGCGCCCCGCACCCACCGTTCCCGGGCCGCCGGATCCGGGCTCTCGCCCCACCGGCGCTCGTAGCCGCGCGCCCCGGCGACGTAGTAGTAGGGCACGAACAGATGCCGGGGCACCTGCGCGAACGCCTCCCGCCATGCCGGCTGCGCCGCCCAGACCCCCTCGGCGTCGATCTTCCGCACCAGCGCGGCCCGGGCCGCGGCGGCGAGCCCCTCGGTCTCGCTGTCGTAGCCGCCCATGTCTCCACCCTAGGTGCGTGCCCCTGCCCGGGGTCCTAAGCCTTGAGTCCTGGGTCACCCCGTCTGAGACCATGTACGAGTGAGAGAGATCCGGCGCGGCACGCTTCAGGAGAAGACCTTCTACGAGCAGGTCGGCGGGGAGGAGACCTTCCGCCGCCTGGTCCACCGTTTCTACCAGGGCGTCGCCGAGGATCCGATCCTCAAGCCGATGTACCCGGAGGAGGACCTGGGACCGGCCGAGGAACGGCTCACCCTGTTCCTCATCCAGTACTGGGGCGGCCCCACGACGTACAGCGACAACCGCGGCCACCCGCGGCTGCGGATGCGGCACGCGCCGTTCGCCGTGGACCGGGCGGCGCATGACGCCTGGTTGCAGCACATGCGGGTGGCCGTGGACGAGCTCGGCCTCTCCGAGGAGCACCGCGAGCAGCTCTGGAACTACCTCACCTACGCGGCCGCGTCGATGGTCAACACACCCGACTGACCGCCGGCCGGACTTCCCGGTCTTCGGCGGGCGGCGGTTCAGGGGTGTGGATGACGGGCTCCGCACCACCGGCGGCGGTGGAGGTGGCGAGGTCCGGACTGATCTCGAACCTGATGTTCGGCATGCTCACACCGGTGCCGCCGTAGGTGACGTTCTCGCCGGTCTGGAAGACGTGGAAGCCGACCTGATGCAGCTTCAGGACCGGGTCGCCGTAGAAGTCGACCTCGTTGCCGAAGTGGACGGCCTCACCGGGCGTGCTGAGCGAGGTGGACTTGTCCGCCACCTCGATCCCGAGGCCGCCGTGGCCGTAGGGCGGCCGGCCCGAGCCGTCCAGTACGCCGAACGAGCCGAACGGGCCGTCGCGCAGCGCGGCGACGGGAGAGCCGTCTCCGTCGGTGACGGCGGAGGCCGTTCCCGGTACGGCCGAGGCGGCGACGATCGCGGCCGGCGCCGTGAGCGCGCCCCCGAGCGCCGTTCTCCGTTCCAGTCCGAAGCGAGTCCCCACACTGGCACCTTTCGTGGTCGGAACACGCCACGGTAGATACTCTCCGTAACGAAACCACCACGACGCACCAGTCATATGTGCCGATTAATCCCCATGGTGGACCCGTGCTGGAGCAGCGCTCAGCGGACGCTGACGTCCAGGGCTCCGAGTCCCGCCCGTCGTACGGCGATCGACCCGAACGGCGTCCGCAGCCGCAGCCACGCCCCCGCCGAGAGCAGCACGGCCTCGTCGCCCGGCTCGGCGCCCGGCCGCAGGAAACCCAGTGACTGTGCCGCGTGCACGGCCCGGACCGGCAGCCGGGTGCCGCCGACCGTCCGGGACCAGATGTCCCGTCCGATCCGGTCGAGTTCGGCCCGGGTACGACCGTCCGGGGCCAACTCCTCGGTACGGGACCGGAACTCGCCGACCGCGGCGGCGACCATGGCCCGCAGTTCCCGGGGCGCGAGCAGCCCCGGCTCGGCCCGCCAGCCGCCCCGGGGCGGCAGCACCCCGGCCCACGGCGGCCCGGTCACCGCCCCCGGCACGGCGGCGGTGGCGGCCTGCTCGTCCACCGCCTCCAGCAGCTCCCCCGCCGACACGGTCACGTCGAGGGTGACGTCCAGCCCGTCCTCGTACGGCTTGGCGAGCCGCACCGCGCGGATCGCCAGCACCTCGAAGGACGGCGGCCGCCCGAAGACGGCGAGTGCGGTACCGGCCGCCTGCAACCGCACGGCGGCCGAGCGGTCGTAGCGCAGCAGCCTGGAGAGGAAGGCCGCGAGATCCGCCGCCTCCCCGTCGTCAGCGAGGTGGAGCACCGTCATGCGGCGACGGCCTCCTCCTTGTCGTCGTCGCGGTACTCCGAGAGGAAGTCCCGCTCCTCGGCGGTGATCCGGCGCGGCCGGCCCGTCTCGAAGTCGAAGGGCACGACCACCGTCGAGGCCTGCACGTAGACCAGGTCGTCGTCCTTCACCTCGTAGGTGATGGTGAAGGACGCGGCCCTGACCTCGGTGATCCACAGCTCGATGTCGACCGGGTGGTGCCGGTGGACGAGCTGCCGCTTGTAGTCGATCTCGTGGCGCGCCACCACGGACCCCTGCTTGAAATCCTTGTCCGGGCGGAACAGGAAGTCGATCCGGGCCTCTTCCAGGTAGCGGATGAAGACCGCGTTGTTGACATGGCCGTACGCGTCCATGTCGGACCAGCGCAGGGGGCAGCGGTAGAGATGGCGCAAGATCGATCAGCCCCGGGTCAGCTTCTTGTAGGTGGCACGGTGCGGGCGCGCGGCGTCCGCACCGAGCCGCTCGATCTTGTTCTTCTCGTACGACTCGAAGTTGCCCTCGAACCAGAACCACTTGGACTCGCCCTCGTAGGCGAGGATGTGGGTGGCGACCCGGTCGAGGAACCAGCGGTCGTGGGAGACGACCACGGCCGCGCCGGGGAACTCCAGGAGCGCGTTCTCGAGGCTGCTGAGGGTCTCGACGTCGAGGTCGTTGGTCGGCTCGTCGAGGAGCAGCAGGTTGCCGCCCTGCTTGAGGGTGAGGGCCAGGTTCAGCCGGTTGCGCTCACCGCCGGAGAGGACGCCGGCGGGCTTCTGCTGGTCGGGCCCCTTGAAGCCGAAGGCGGAGACGTAGGCCCGGGACGGCATCTCGACCTGTCCGACGTTGATGTAGTCGAGCTCGTCGGAGACGACCGCCCACAGCGTCTTCTTGGGGTCGATGTTGGCTCGGCTCTGGTCGACGTACGAGATCTTGACGGTCTCGCCGACCTTGATGTCGCCGGAGTCCGGGGTCTCGAGGCCCTGGATCATCTTGAAGAGGGTGGTCTTGCCCGCGCCGTTCGGACCGATGACGCCGACGATGCCGTTACGCGGCAGCGTGAAGCTCAGGTCGTCGATGAGGACCTTGTCGCCGAAGCCCTTGGTGAGGTTGGTGACCTCGACGACGATGCTGCCGAGCCGCGGGCCCGGCGGGATCTGGATCTCCTCGAAGTCCAGCTTCCGCATCTTGTCGGCCTCGGCGGCCATCTCCTCGTAGCGGGCGAGACGCGCCTTGGACTTGGCCTGACGCCCCTTGGCGTTGGACCGCACCCACTCCAGCTCTTCCTTGAGCCGCTTCTGCCGCTTGGCGTCCTTCTGCCCCTCGACCTTGAGACGGGTCGTCTTGGTCTCCAGGTACTTGGAGTAGTTGCCCTCGTAGCCGTGGAGGCGGCCGCGGTCGACCTCGCAGATCCAGCCGGCCACGTTGTCCAGGAAGTACCGGTCGTGGGTGACGGCGACGATGGTGCCGTCGTACTTGGCGAGGTGCTGCTCCAGCCAGTTCACCGACTCGGCGTCGAGGTGGTTGGTGGGCTCGTCGAGGAGCAGCAGGTCAGGGGCCTCCAGCAGCAGCTTGCACAGCGCCACACGCCGCTTCTCACCACCGGAGAGGGTGGTGACGGGCCAGTCGCCGGGCGGGCACCCGAGGGCGTCCATGGCCTGCTCCAGCTGGGCGTCGAGGTCCCACGCGTTGGCGTGGTCGAGCTCCTCCTGGAGCTTGCCCATCTCGTCGAGCAGCGCGTCGGAGTAGTCCGTGGCCATCAGCTCGGCGATCTCGTTGAACCGGTCGAGCTTGCCCTTGACCTCGGCGACACCTTCCTGGACGTTCTCCAGGACGGTCTTGTCCTCGTTGAGCGGCGGCTCCTGGAGCAGGATGCCGACGGTGTATCCCGGCGAGAGGAAGGCATCGCCGTTGGACGGCTGGTCAAGCCCCGCCATGATCTTCAGAATGGTCGACTTACCGGCTCCGTTCGGGCCGACCACACCGATCTTCGCGCCGGGCAGGAAGTTCAGCGAAACGTCGTCAAGGATCACCTTGTCGCCGATTGCCTTGCGCGTCTTGCGCATGGTGTAGATGTACTCAGCCAAGAGAAACCGTCCGGCAGCTTGAAATCTGGCAGTGGGCAGATACACCCCATCTTGCCTGACGTCCAGCCTCGGGTGTTAACCCGTTTGGTGCGGGGGCTGTGACCTGGGGGTTCGGCGGTGGTGGCGGTGGACCGCCGGTCACTGCCGGTTGCCGTCGAGCGGCCTCGGGGAGCCTCGGACGGCCTTGTCGCCGGTATCGTCGGGGCCGTGGCGGTCCCTGGCGAGGATGCCTTGCTCCTCCGGCTGGCGCCTCCCTCGCGGGGGCGGGCATCGGGCACGGTGTCGTGGAAGCGGGGAAGTCGGGGGCCGTCACCGCGCGCGCTGCCCGGTGACGGACCTGTGCGATCGGCCTGTCAGAGCGGTGTGCGGAGGCGCAGAGCCTCGACGGACCAGTCGAGCACCGGGGCCAGGCTCTCCGGGGCCGGCCAGCCGTTGACCACGGCGAGCAGGTGGAGGTAGCGCTCCCTGCGAGGATCGTTCACGGTCTCCAGCCGGGTCGCCAGCCGGTGGCGAAGTTCGGGGTCGTCGGGGTCGGGGCGGCCGAGGAGGTGGGCGTAGTACGCCGTGAACGCCGTCACGACCGGATCGGCCCGGGGCGAGGCCGGGTCGATTCCGGCGGCCAGGGCCGGGGCTGCCTGGTCACGGACGGCTGCGGTGATGTCGCGGCGCGGGCCGGTCGGGTCGCTGTGGGCCCATTCGGCCGCCTGGTCCTCGATCATCCGCCGCAGGGCGGCGCGGAAGGCCGGGTCCAGCGACATCTCGGCCAGCTCCACCCATGCCCGGGCCTGCTCCGGCTCGGGGTCGTCGGGCAGTTCGGGGGTCATCGAGCGCATGGCCCCCGCGAATGCGGAAGCGGTGTCGAGACCGCCGAAGACGGCGTCGAGGAAGTCGCCGATCAGACGTCGGCGTTCGTCCTCGGAGAGCTGGGCCAGTCGGTGCATGAACTCTGTCTCCTCGGGTGTGGACCCGCGCTCGGCCACCGCCGTCAGTACCGCGCGCCGCAGGCGCAGCACGCGGATCTGCACCGCAAGGGCCTCGGCGTGCACCGCGGCGGCCTCGGGAAGCGAGAGCTCGCGGTCCAGGACCTTGCGGATCGTGGGAAGGTCCAGTCCCAGCTCGCGCAGGGTCCGTACCAGGTCAAGGCGTGCGACGGCGCCGATGTCGTAGCGGCGGTAGCCGGCCGGGCTGCGGTCCGTCGGCGCCACGATTCCGCGATCGGAGTAGAAGCGGATGGTCTTGACCGTGAGACCGGTCCGCCGAGCGAGCTCGCCGATCGAGTAGAGCGTGTCGCCGTCCATGCCCCCACCTTCGGGTCTCCCCCTACGGGAGACTCAAGTCTCCTCGCCTGGCCTCGGCCGACGGCCGGTCTTCGACATGACAGCACGTGGCGGGGAGCGCAGGCTGGGAGGGGCGGAAGGGGCGGTGGGAGAAGAGAGTTCGCTCATGCCACGGTCCATGCGGGCGCTCGTAGCCGGAGAGCTCGGCGAACCGGGCGACGTCCTGCGGCTGGAGTCCCGGCCCGTTCCGACGCCGGGAGCCGGTCAGGCGTTGATCCGTGTGCGGGCGACGCCGATCCACGCCAGCGATCTGCACGTACTGCGTGGTCGCTACGGCTTCTCCCCCGCCTTCCCCGCCGTCGGGGGCCACATGGAGTGCGTGGGCCGTGTCGAGGCGCTGGGCCCGGACACCGAAGGACCGGAGATCGGCGAGCGGGTGGTGGTCGTGGCCGTCCCGGCGGTACCCGGGCCGCGGGTGGAGGGCACCTGGCAGGAATTCCTCGTCGCCGATACGCACAGGCTCCTTCCGGTCCCCGACCGTCTGAGCGACTCCAGCGCCTGCCAGCTCGCGGTCAACCCGTTGACCGCGCTGCTCCTGGTGACTCGCGAACTCGACGTACAGCCGGGTGAATGGCTGCTGCAGACGGCCGCGGGCTCCACCGTCGGCCGGCTCGTCATTCAGCTGGCCGGGCATCTGGGTATCCGGACGATCAACGTCGTACGGCGGCGCGCTGCCGTCGAGGAGCTCAAGGCCCTCGGGGGCGACGAGGTCGTCTGCACCGGGGACGAGGACCTGTTGCGGCGCGTGGCCGAGATCGCGGGACCGGCCGGCGTGCGCAAGGCCGTCGACTGTGTCGCGGGCCAGGTGGGTGCCCAGGTGTCCGAGGCGCTGGCTCCGGGAGGGGAGGTGGTGGTCTACGGCGCGCTCTCCACCCACCGGCAGACCGACCCGGCGGCGCTGACGATCCCGCTCCTGGCACGCTCGGTCATCTACGAGACCAAGGCGGTCCGCGGCTTCTGGCTGAACCGCTGGTTCGGCGCCACCTCACCCACGGACACGCTGCGCGCGCTGTCCGAGGTGCGCGACCTCGTCACCGGCGAAGTGCTGACCATCCCGCAGGGCAGGCCGTTCCCGCTCGAACACTTCACCGAAGCCATCTCGCTCGCCGAAGCACCCGCACACGGCACCAAACCGCTCTTCGTCTTCGAAGACGGCCAAAGCGGCGCATAGGGCGCGGTATTCGGACGCCGGCGGTTGTCAGGGGTTGCTGTGCATCGTGATGACGGGATCTGGTCAGGGGGCGGTGGGCCTGTGCAGGGTTCTGTGGAGGAGGAGGGCGGTCGCCGCGGCCGCTGTCAGGGCGCCGGCCGTGCGGAAGGTGCGGTTGGAGTGCCAGGAGAGGGCCGACCAGCGGGAGTTGGCCGAGAGGACGGAGCCGGTGCTCAGCCAGGAGCCGGCTGAGACGAGTGACAGGGCCGAGCCGATCGAGCCGGCCGAGAGGGCGCTGCCGATCGAGCCGACGGACAGGGCCGAGCCGACCGACCCGATGGAGAGCACGGAGCCCACCGAGCCGATCGACAGCACCGAGTCGTGCGACCACAGGGACAGGATCGAGTTCGAGGACGACGACTTGTCAGGGGAGTCGGGCATGACGTCATAGTGCCCGTCCCGGAGTCAGTCGGTCTGCTGGTTCTCCCGCTGGCGCAGAATCACCAGGACCGCCCCGCCGATCACCACCAGGCCGATGGCCACGCCCGTGATCACGCCGGTCGCCGAGTCGCCGCCGGTCGCGGCCAGGTTGACGTCGGCCGCGGTGCCGCCGACCGAGGCGGGGCTGGGCTCGCTGAGGGTCCGGGTGCCGAGGCCTGCGTCGCTGCCCTGCGTCTTGCAGTCGAGGACGCCGGTGAAGCGGCGTTCCAGACCGTTCGGGCCGGTGATCGTGAAGTCGTAGGCCTGGTCCTCCTGGAGCGGGACGTTCACCGTCCGCGAGGTGCCGGCGGGGATGGTGTACTCGGTGCTCACCAGCTCGAAGGTGAACGGCTTGTCCCCGGTGTCGGCCGCGGTGATGTCCAGGCCGCTCCGGGCGCAGTTCTTCTGCGCCGACAGTGCCGGTATCGCCCCCTGGTCCGCCCAGGTCGCGTTCGCGGTCGCGGTGACCGTCGACTCGCTGGAGCCCGCCAGGATCTGCGTCTGGCTGCGGCTGTCGGAGGTGAAGGCCCGGCCGACGGGGACGGTGGTCGACGCCTGCACCGTCAGTTCGGCGGAGCCTCCCCCACTGCTGGACGCGTGGGCGGTGCCCCCGGCCGCGTCGTCGGGGACCTTGAAGTACAGCTCGCTGCCGTTCTGCGCCGTGCTGACCGGCCTGCCGGTCCTGTCAGTGATCCGTACGCCGCTCAGGGCCGCGTCGGACGGCGGGATCACGGTGACGCCGCGCGCGTTGGTGCTGACCCTCACCGGGCCGAGCAGGCCGCCCGGACGGCCGGACACGGCCGACGGGGAGAGGGTCAGCGAGGCCGGCGGCTCGTTCTGGCCGCGGGCGTTCTTCTCCAGGTAGTCGGCCAGCTTCTCGGCCTCCGGGTCGACGGCGTCGACGTCCGCGCCGTCCGAGTAGCGCCAGATCGCCACCTGGGTGCCGGCCGCCGCGTCCTGCTCCGTGAGGCTGCCGGCGCCGGCCTTGCGGGCCAGCGCGGCGAGGTCGTTGACCTGCGGGTAGGAGTTCTGGAGGATCCAGCGGATGTGGCCGGCGTTCTTGTTGGCGCCGAGCGAGGTGCCGCTCCACGCCGTCTCGTGGTACTTGGCGTCCCGCTGGGTGGGGTTGTGGAGGTCCACGCAGTACGTCTGGAGCGTGCCGCCGCCGTCCACGGACATCTCGAACAGGCCCGCGGCCACCTGCTCGTCGCCGCTGTCGCCGTGGACCACGGCCTCGCCGTAGGTCTTCAGGCCGCTCATCGTCGCCGTCGCCCCGCTCTGGCTCTGGGCGGTCCCGTCGTCGGCCGCGGCCCGGCCGGCGCCGGTCAGCGCGGCGGCGGCCACCAGCCCGGACACCAGGGCCGCGGCGGCGAGGCGGGACATGCCTCTCGCGGCCACGGCGGTGCCGTAGTGCCTGGCGGACGCGCGGGGCGCCGAGGAACCAGAGAACGCAGCGAGCACAGAATTCCCCTTCGAGCAGGACCCGTTGGACGCGGGGGGTGGTCCCACCAGCAGAATCAGCGGCCCCAGGGGCCATGCCCGGCATCCTATGGATCAGCCGGACCGGCCTTTCCCGATGAGATGGTCGGATGAGCGATCCGATCCGTAATCGTTATCGCGAGGCCGGGGGGCGTGACGTGGGCCGGCGGGGCTTGTCGGCACATCCACGCAGTTGTCGTGGCAGGTGCTCCGGAGCGCGGCGACAGGGGCTTCGGAGGGTTTTCGCCGACAAGCCGTCACAGGTCGTCAGGAGTTCTCAACAGCCCTCAGGAGTCGTCAACCAGTGGTCACCGAGGGGGAAGACGAGGGGTCGATGAGGGGCGATGAGGTGGCGATGAGGTGGCGATGAAGGGGCGCCGAGGGTCAGTCGGGCTTGGTGGGGGCCGACTTCACGGCACGTCATGTCACGGCCACCGGTTCCGGTTGCCCGTCGGCGACCGGGGACTCCGCCGGGGTCTCCCAGTTCGGTTCCGGGCGCGGTGCCGGTGGTGGCGGTGCCGCCGTGTCCGGCTTGCCGGTCCGCCGGAAGGCCGCCGTGCCGCGGGCGAGGTCGTGGCCGATCGCCACCGCGTCGATGTCGGCGGAGGCCCACTGCTGGCCCTCCCGGTTCTCGGTGCGCACCTTCAGCCTGCCCTGTACGACGACCGGGTCGCCGACCGTCAGCGAGGTCGCCGCGTTGGTGGCGAGCTGCCGGTTGGCCCACACCGTGAAGAAGTTGGTGTGGCCGTCCGTCCAGGCGTTCTTCTCGCGGTCCCAGTAGCGCGAGGTCACCGCCAGCCGGAACCGCGCCGACGGTCCCGCCGCCAGCTCCCGGAACACCGGCTGCGTCGCCACGTTGCCCACCGCGCAGACCATCGTCTCGTTCATCACGAACCCCTCCCGCGCCCGGCCGCCGCGGCCGGGCGGATCCGCGTACGGGTCCGTCCCGTACGGCTGTGTCCACCGCGGCGACCTGGTGCGTCCGTGTGTGTCGCGATCGCCGCGGGACCAGACTGCCGCCGCCGGAGCGAGCCCGCCGAGCGCTGTGGACCACCGCCGGCCTGTGGAGAACTCCACCACCCGGACGGGTGATCCACGCCCCCCGGACGGAGCCTCACCCGGGCACCCGCCCCTCCACACCCACGGCACACCCACGGCGGCCCCGACCGCGTCAGCCCACCCCGGCGCCCGTCCGCGTCACCCTCCCGTACTGCTCCCGCACCTCCTGGTACCGCAGCAGCTCCGCCGCCACCGGGTCCAGTACCCGGGCCCGTCCGCAGCCGGCCGCCGCCTCCCGCAGCCGGCGTTCCGCGTCCAGGCCGTAGCGGCGGGCCGGTCCGCGGGCCGCCATCCGGCAGCCCCACTCGACCAGCGGACCGCCGATGATCCCGGAGACCATCAGCAGCACCGGAACGCCCAGGTTGGGCGCCATCACCCCGGTGATCTGCCCCATCAGCCACAGCCCGCCGACCACCTGAAGGAGCGTCATGGCGGCCTGGGCGAGTACCGCCACCGGCCACCAGCCCGGCCGTGGGGGCCGCCCCGGCGGCAGTCCGGCCCGTGCGGCCAGGTCGTCGAGCGCCTCCGGAAGACCCTGCGAGCCGCGTACGGCCGCCTCGCGCACCGCCTGCGCCCAGGGCGCGGGCAGCCCGGCCGAGGCCCGCTCGGAGACCGTGCGCACCGCCTGCTCCACGCGCTGCCTCGCGGTGGCCTCCACCTCCGGCTGGGCCTTCGGCAGGCGCCCGGTGGGCGGCTCGCCACGCTTCTGGTGCCAGCGCCACAGCCGCAGCCAGGGCGTGCCGCAGGCCCGGTTGGCGTTGCGCCGCCAGGCCCGCTCGGCGGCCTCGCCGGCGGCGGTGGCGCCGACCGCGTCCGCGAGCCGCGCCGCGAAGTCGTCGCGCGCCTCCTCGCTGAGCCCGGCGCGCCGCCCGGTGGCGTAGACGGACCGCAGCCGGGTCGCGGCGGCGTCCACGTCGGCGGCGACCCGCCGGGCCGCCGCGCCCCGCTCGGTCACGAACTGGCCGAGCACCTCGCGCAGTTCGCCGACGCCGTCGCCGGTGAGCGCGGACAGCGCGAGCACGGTCGCGCCCGTGTCGCCGTACTCGCCGAGCGCGACGCCGTCGTCGTCGAGCAGCCGGCGCAGGTCGTCCAGGACCTGGTCGGTGGCCTCGCCGGGGAGCCGGTCGGTCTGGTTGAGGACGATGAACATGACCTCGGCGTGGCCTGCCATGGGCCGCAGATAGCGCTCGTGGAGGACCGCGTCGGCGTACTTCTCGGGGTCGACGACCCAGACCACCGCGTCGACCAGTTTCAGGATCCGGTCGACCTGTTCGCGGTGCTGGACGGCGGCCGAGTCGTGGTCGGGCAGGTCGATCAGGACCAGTCCGCGCAGCTGTGCGTCCGCCTCGGGGTTGTGCACGGGGCGGCGGCGCAGCCGGCCCGGGATGCCGAGCCGGTCGATGAGGGCCGCGCTGCCGTCGCTCCAGCTGCACGCGATGGGCGCGGAGGTGGTGGGCCGTCGTACCCCGGTCTCCGAGATGGCGACGCCGGCGAGCGCGTTGAACAGCTGGGACTTGCCGCTGCCGGTGGCACCGGCGAGGGCGACGACGGTGTGCTGCCCGGACAGCCGGCGCCGGGCGGCCGCCTCGTCCAGGACCCGGCCGGCCTCGGAGAGGGTGTTGCTGTCGAGGCGGGTGCGGGAGAGGCCGACGAGTTCGCGCAGGGCGTCCAGGCGGGAGCGCAGCGCGCCGTCGTACGCGAGCGGGGCGGGGGGCGGGGCGCCCGGGCCGCGGGTCTCCAGGACGGGGACGGCGGCTTTGCCGGTCTCGGTGACGCGGCGGGCGATGAGTCCGTCGTCCCAGGCGTCGTCGCCGGTGGCCGGATCGTCGTCGCCGGCCGGGCCGCCGTCGGCCGGCTCCCGTTGCTCCCGCACGCGCGCGTGCGGCACGTTCTCGGTCTCGGGGGCGGTCTCGACGGCGGATTCGGCGGTGGTTTCGGCGGCCTCGACTGCTTCGGTCGCCTCGGGGGCTTCCGGGACCTCGGGCGGCCCGGCGCTGTCCGCGGGCTTCTTCTCGGTCCCGTTCCGGTGCGGGGCGTTCTCCGGAACGGACGCCGGGACACGTTCCCGCGAGGACTCCCGTACGGACTCCCGCGAGGACTCCCGTACGGGCTCCCGTGCGGCGTCCGCCGTGGAGTCCGCCGTGGTCAGGCCGGTTTCGAAGTCGCTGGCGTAGTCACCGGTGTAGTCACTGGTGTGATCCATGCGTCCCATGCGATCCGTGTGGTCGTGGTCAGTGACGGCGGTCACCGGTCACCTCTCCTTCTGCAGGACGGACAGGGCGGCGATGAGTTCGGCCTGGGGTTCGGGGTGCACGTCGAGGCCGTCGAGCGGGGCGAGGCGGCGTTCGCGTTCGGCGTGCAGGACGCGGTCCACGTGCTCGGTGAGCAGCCGTCCCGCGCGGTCGCGCAGCCGCAGCGCGCCGTGGGCGCCGATGCGCTCGGCGAGCCGCTCCCCCGCCACCTTGGTGCGGCGTCCGCCGAGCAGCGCGGTGGCCACCAGGGCGGCGACGACCTCGGAGTCGGGTGCGACGCTGCGGTCGAGCTCGCGCACCTCGTCCTCGGCGTACTCCTCCAGCTCCCGCCGCCAGCGCCGGACGGCCAGGCCGATGCGGTGCTCGGCGCTCTCCAGGGACGGGTCGCGGTCGGCGAGTCCCGGTGCGGCGGAGGCAGGCTCGCGGCGCCAGGCGTCGTCGACGCGTTCGTCGGCGGCGGTGACGGAGCACAGCAGCAGGGCGGCGAGGCTCTCCACCAGGGCGTCCAGGAGTTCACCGGGGGAGCAGTCGAGGGGGTAGGCACGCCAGCGTTTGAGGGCGTCGCCGGCGAGGACCGCTCCGCTCTGGAGGCGTCCTCGCAGGCGTGCGTGCTCGCTGTCGTACGCCGTGTCGACGGCGGAGGTCAGGCGCAGGGCGGCGGCGTACTGGGCGGCGGCGGCGCCGGCCAGTTCGGGCATCCGGGCCTTGAGGGAGTCCAGGAGGCCCTGCGCGGTACGGGCCAGGGTGTGGCTGCGGGCGCCGGGATCCTGGGCCTGGTGGATGAGCCAAGCGCGCAGCGGGGCGACCGCGGTGGCCGGGAGCAGTCCGCCGCCCCAGGCCGACTCGGGCAGCTCCGGCACCGTGAACCGGGGTACGTCGCCGAGTCCGGCCTTGGTGAGGAGGGCGCCGTACTGCCGGGAGACCTCCGAGACGACCGTGTGGGGTACCCGGTCGAGAACGGTCACCAGGGTGGCGTTGTACTCCTTCGCGGCACGCAGCAGATGCCAGGGGACGGCGTCGGCGTAGCGGGCGGCGGTGGTCACCATCACCCAGACGTCGGCGGCGCAGATGAGTTCTGCGGCGAGGACGCGGTTGTCGACGACCAGGGAGTCGATGTCGGGGGCGTCGAGCAGGGCGAGGCCCCGCGGGATGCTGTCGGCGGTCTCGACGCGCAGCACGCGCGCGGCGTTCTCGCCGGGGAGGAAGGGATCGTCGCAGGGTTCCTGGTGCGGTACCCACTCGCGGGTCAGGTCGGGCAGCACGCGCATGCCGCTGAACCAGTGATGGTCCTCCGGATGGCAGACGAGGACCGGCGTGCGGGTGGTCGGCCGCAGCACGCCTGCCTCGCTGACCCGGCGGCCCACGAGTGAGTTGACGAGGGTCGACTTGCCGGCGCCCGTGGATCCGCCCACGACGGCCAGAAGCGGAGCTTCGGGCTCTCGGAGGCGGGGCACCAGATAGTCGTCGAGCTGTGCGAGCAGTTCGTCGCGGTTGGCACGCGCGCGTGGGGCCCCCGCCAGGGGCAGCGGGAAGCGTGCGGCAGCGACACGGTCGCGCAGGGCGGAGAGTGTGTCGAGCAGCTGAGGCCGTACGTCCAAGGTCACCACATGCGAAGAATGCCCAATTTTAGGGGAATTCTGAAGCATATAGACATGTCTGCGCGCCGACAGGACACAACGGACGGAAGGGATGACTGGGACGGAGGCACAGTCCAGGCATAACGAGTGCACAACACCCGGTGCGCCAGGCGCCAAAAGCGATGCACGATTCGTACCTGCCTGCGATTATCAGGACCGCTTCACCGAACCTCCACATTGAGCCACGGAGGCGAAGCAGCAGGGACGAGGATCGAGGAGTTCTATCCTTGTCCCCGGCAGCGTCACGGACCCGCCCCACGAGGGCAGTACGTACGAGGCCAGCACAGCCGGCCCCCGTAGCTCAGTGGATAGAGCAGGCGCCTTCTAAGCGCTTGGCCGCAGGTTCGAGTCCTGCCGGGGGCGCTTCGCGGAAGGCCGAGGCGGCGCTTCCCGCCTCCCGCCGCTCTTTCCCCATCTCACTCGTTCGGGGCGTCGCCCTGCCCGGTCGACCAGACAGGATGTCGGCGATGTCCCCAATGGTGCCACCGGTGAAGGTCACCCGGCAGTTGGCCAGTTCTGTCCTGTGGTCGCAGTGAATCGCCGGCCGTGGCTCATGCTTCAGCCATCGGCAGGAGGACGGTCGCCGGACCGGGTCCTGCCGCGATACATCGCCACGACCGCCCTGGGCAGGCTGAGCACCTCGGCGATCTCGTCGTCCGACCGCCGTGGCCCGGACAGTTCGGTGATCCTCCTCAGGCGCTCGGCGGAAGCCGCCGGCCAGACGATCGGGGCACCGGTGGCCAGCAGTTCGAGTCGCGCCTCGTCACCGCACGGAAGCGCGCCGATCCGGTCGAAGGCGGACTGAGCGGAGCTCAGCAGGGACCGTGCCTGACGGATCCGTTCCTGGCGGCGCAGCCACGAGCCGTACGCCAGCTCGAGCTTCGCGCGGGCGTAGGACCACCCGGACAGGTCCTGCCGCAGCGCCGCCAGGTAGAGGTCCTCGGCGTCCTCGTCGGCGGCCAGGACGGCGCGGGCGTACGCCAGATTGATGTGGTGCAGCGGCGACGGCGTCGCCCGCGCGGCCGGCTCCAGCTCCGCCAGCAGCCCGCGGGCGTCTTCGCGGTGCCCGGCGCGTACGGCCGCGTCCGCGAGGAACGTCAGGCCGGTGAACCTCTCGTGCCGGGGGAAGCCGGGACGGGCCGGATCGAACACCGTCCGCAACGTCCGGTAGGCGTCCCGGTACCGCCCGGCCGCCAGTGACGCCACGCCACGGGCGAGCCGGAGCAGGGGCGGCACCGCGTGCCGGCCGCGGGCCTCGTGCAGTTCGGCCCGGGTGGCCCGCCGCAACGCCTCCCACGTGTCACCGACGTGCGCTTCGAGCAGGATCTCGCACACCGGCGTTCCGGATTCCCACAGCGGCTGCCCCGTCTCCGCCGCCAGCAGCTTCCCCTTGCGCACCGCGTCGGCCGCCCGCGCCAGGTCACCGCGCAGCACATGGGTCCACGCCTGCAGGGCCAGCACATGGGAAAGCAGTCGCAGCCGGCCTTGGCTGCGCAGTATCACCTCGGAGCGGGCCAGCAGCTCGGCCGCCAGAACCGGGTGCCCCACCGCGTGTGCGGCCATGCCCATGACCCGCAGTGCGTCGCCGTCGTCGCCGGGAGGTGTCCGGGTCAGTGCCTCGGTGACCTGCCGGGCCCGCAGCAGCGGTTCCGCCAGGGCCAGCGCCGCGAGGTGGCGCGGGTCGCCCGCCGTCCCGGGCAGTCGGTCGACGCAGGCGACGACACGCGCCCCGGCGGCCGGCCCGATGTCGGCCGCGTAGCAGCGGAAGGCAGCCTCCAGGAGCATGTCGAGCGCCAGATCGGGATCGGCGGCGGCGGACCGCAGAGCGGTGTCGCACAACTCGTCGACACGGGCTGCGTCCCCGGGAAGGCCGTGGTCGAATCTCTCGCGGAGCCACGCCATGCGTGCCCGGTCCAGGTCGGTCAGGTCGGTCCTCGCGGCCGAGCGCAGCAACTCGTGGACGATGTCGTCGCGGCCCATCGCGAAGGCGTGCCGGGCCGCCGTCAGCAGCCGGTGGCCCCGCAGCGCCGACCAGCTCGTCAGCTGTGCGGACCGCTCGAGATCGTCGATCGCGGCGATCACCGCGCCCCGGTTCAGCGCCTGCGCGGCGCCGGCCTCGAGGGCGTCGGCGATCCGGTCGTCGGGCCCCACGACGGACCGGGCGTGGTGCCAGGTCCGCCGGTGCGCGTCGGCCAGTACGTGCGCCAGCGCCCGGTGGGCCGACTGGTGCCGGGCCAGTCCTTCGGCCTGCAGGATTCCCACCCGCATCAGAGGGTGCAGAAAGGCGGCCCGCCCCCCTTCCACGGTCACCAGTCCTACCGCCTGCGCGGGGCGGAGCGCCTCGGGAGTGACCGGTTCACCGCGCAGGGCCGAGGTGCCGGCGATGATCTCGGCGAGGTCGTCCGCCGGGTCGACGGCCGTGACGAGCAGGGCGTCCTTGGTCACCGACGGCAGTTCGGCCCAGGCGCCGGCCAACGCGTGCTCCAGCCGGTCGGACAGACTCAGCGGACGAAGCCCCCCGGAGGGCAGGCGCGCCATCGCGATCGGCAACTCGCGCAACGCCAGCGGATTGCCCAGCGCCGCCCGCCGGATGCGCCGCTGCTCGGCCGGGCTCAGGCCGGGAGCGTGGGCGGACAGGATCTGCGCCGCCGCGTCGTCGTCCACACCGCCCACGGCCAGCTCCGGGAAGCCCGCGCGGAGGAACGGGCCGGTATGGCCCCGGCGCATGACGGCGATGATCACCACGGGTGCCGCCACCCGCCGTGCGGCGGACGTCAGCGCGTCGTGCGACGGTGCGTCCAGCCACTGCACGTCATCGGCCAGGACCAGCACGGGTCCGTCGTCCGCCAACGCGGTCAGCAGGTCGACGATCGCCAGGGCCATCAGGAAGGGCCCCGGTGGCGGCCCCTCGACGAGACCGAAGGCCGCCAGCAGCGCCTCCCTCGCGCGGCGCGGAAGCGGCGCGACACGATCGAGGACGGGGCCGACCAGCTGGTGCAGTCCCGCGAAGGGGAACGCCACCTCCGACTCGGCCCCGACCAGCCGCAGCACCCGGAAACCCCGGGCCCGCCCCCTGGACTCCGCCTCCCGCAGCAGAGACGACTTGCCGATACCCGGGTCCCCCAGCATCAGCAGCACCCCACCGCGCTGCGGCGTACGTTCGAGGAGCCCCGCCAGCACGGCGATCTCCCGCTCCCGCCCGACCAGCATCGCCGTACCCCATGGGTCCTTTCCCCAGCCTCCTGGTCCCTCGACGCTAGTCACTCCGTGCCACGGCCGCTTGCGTCGATTGACTGTTCCCGTCCCTGCATCCGGCGGAGCGGCGGGCTCCGGGCTCAGCCGTCGCCGGCGGCCGGTTCCTGGAGGTTCAGCAACGGTGCCAGCTCGCCGCGCGAGGTGATACCGAGCTTGGGGAAGGCTCTGTACAGGTGGGCGGCGACCGTGCGGTGGGACAGATGCAGCCGTTGCGCTATCTCCCGGTTGGAGAGCCCTTCCGCGGCCAGCCGGGCGATCAGTGTCTCCTGCCGGGACAGCAGCTTGCCGACGGACAAAAGCGGGTCGTCGGCTCTCCGGGCGGCCTTGCGGCCGGCCAGGTCGCAGGCTCCGATGAGCTCGAAGGAGTTCCGCGCCGAGAGCAGCATCGTGCGCGACCGGGCGGCCTGCCGGCAGCGTCGCAGCCACTGTCCGTACGCCTGTTCCGTGCGCGCCTTCACCAGCGGCCAGCGGGTCAGGTCCTGGCCCAGCGCGACCAGGTACAGTTCCTCGGCCGCCGCGTCGGCGGCGAGCACGGCCCGCGCGTACGGCAGCTGAACGTGCAGCAGCGGGGCGGGAGTCGCACGTGCCGCTTCCTCGAGGACCTCCAGTACGTGCGCGGCCTCCCGGCGGCCGCTGCCGCGATCCGCGGCCATGACCAACGGCATCACCGCGGCGAAACCCTGCCAGCGCAGGCCCTCGTACGGTCCGTCGACGAGACGCCTCAGCTCTTCGTAGGCCTCGGCGTACCGTCCCGCGCCGAGCCATGCCGTGCCACGGGCCAGCCGTAGCGTCGGGACGAGATCGGGGCGCTGCCGTGCGGCCACGGCGCCGGCGAGTTCCCGCGCGCGCTCGGCCT
Source organism: Streptomyces sp. NPDC054770 (assembly GCF_053611985.1). Classification (NCBI taxonomy): domain Bacteria; kingdom Bacillati; phylum Actinomycetota; class Actinomycetes; order Kitasatosporales; family Streptomycetaceae; genus Streptomyces; species Streptomyces sp. NPDC054770. The sequence continues at coordinate 41,117 of NZ_JBSHBL010000025.1, read as the reverse complement.
GCCCGCGCAGTGCGGCGACGACCGCGTCCGTGCTGCCGAGCACGGCGGCCGTGGCGGGCTGCCGCGTCCCGGTGAGGATCCGGCGGGCTTCTTCGACGAGGTGGACGGCGCGCGGCAGGTCCCCGAGCAGCAGCAGGTCGAGGGCGTGGGTGAGGAGTGTCTCCGCCAGCAGACCGAGTCGGCCCTGCTCGCGGAGAACGGGTTCCGCCCTGCCGAGCAGGTCGGCCGCGCGAACCGGATCGCCGATCTCGTGCGCCGCCATGCCGGACAGCCTCAGGCCGTCGGCATCGGGGAGCTGCCACCCCGTCTCGTGCGAGGGCAGCCGGTCCGCCAGCACCCGGCCGCAGCGCACGGGTTCGGCCAGCGCAAGCGCCGCGACATGGCGTGGGTCGCCCGTGGCTGTCAGGCGCTCCGCGGCGGCGGCGACACCGGCCCGCAGAGCGGGGTCGGCACCGGTCCTGTGCATCCGGAGCGCCGCGCTCAGCAGCAGGTCCAGAGCCAGGTCGGGATCACCCGCCGACAGTGCGGCGATGTCACGCACCGGAGTCCGGGCCGGTCCGGGCTGCGGGTCCACGTCAAAGACGTCCCGGAGCGACCAGGCCCGCGCCCGGTCCGCGGCACTGAGTTCCTGACGCTCCGCCTCGTCGATCAGGAGGTGGGTCAGGCCGATGCGGCCGAGACCGTACGCATGCTCGGCCGCACCCAGGAACCGGTGTCCCCGGGTGGCCGAGTCGGTGGTGAGCTGCGCGGATCGTTCGAGCGCCGCTATGGCGGCGCGGACTCCGTGTCGGCGGAGCAAGGCAGCGTGGGCATCGGCCAGTTCGTCCGCGAGCTCGTCGTCGTGGCCGTCGGCGGACCGGGCACGGTGCCAGGTGCTCCGGTCCGGCTGCTCGTACAGCACCTGCGCCATGGCGGCGTCGGCGGCCCGTCGGCGCACCGCCGTCTCCGCCTCCAGCACCGCGAACCGGACCGCCGGGTGGGGGAAGCGCAGGGCCGTCCGGTCCAGTCGGATCAACGAGGCCGCGACCGCGCTGTCGAGGACGTCCACCGCGACGGGGCGGCCTGCCAGGACGGCGGCGGCGCCAAGGATCTCCGAGAGGTCTCCGACCTGGTCGACGGCCGCGACCAGCAGGACGTCCCGGGCCGGCGCCGGCAGTTCGCCGAGGCCGCCCGCGAACGCCGCCGCCAGTGCGGGACCCGCCGGCAGGTGGGCCCACGAGCCCTGCGGTCCCGTGGGGTGCCACGCCGCGGGGAGCTCGACCAGCGCGAGCGGGTTGCCGAGCGCCTCTTCGAGGATCCGCTCCCGGACGGAAGCAGGCAGCGCGGCCGCGTGGCCGGCCAGCAGCCGTCGCGCGGAAGGCTCGTCGAGCACTGGCACGTCCAGTACGGGCACGCCCGGCAGGATCCATCCGCCGCGCGCCGCGGCGAGGACGACGAACGGGTTGTCGCTCGCCCTGCGGGCCAGGAACGCCAGTACGTCCCGGGTGGGCCCGTCGAGCCACTGCGCGTCGTCGGCGATCAGCACCACGGGCTGCTCGGCCGCTCTCGTGGTGATCAGGTTGAATGCCGCCAGGGCCACCTTGAAGGTCCCCGGTACCGGCCCGGAACCGGCCCCGATCGCCGACCGCAGGATCCCGCCCTGCCCCGCGGGCAGGGCGTCCACCGCGCCGAGCAGCGGCCGCAGCAACGCGCGCAGCCCCCCGAAGGGGGTGTCGTCGCGGCGTCCGGCGACCTCCAGTGTCAGCCGTCCCGCCGTCCGGGCGTATTCGGCCGCGGCCCGCAGCAAGGCGGACTTGCCGACGCCGGGGCCGCCCTGCAGTGCCAGGGCGCCTCCGGCGTCGGGCAGCCTCCGCATCAGTTCCCGCAGGACTCGCAACTGCTCGTCGCGGCCAAGGAGCCCGGCCTCGTACACGCGTCTCCCCGGTGTTCCCGTGCGCTCCGGTGCGCTCCGTGTCTTCCCAGGGGGATCGTAGGGGCACCGGATCCGCGGGTCTTGCGTCATGTGACCGGACCCGGGACTGCACACGGCGGACGGCGCTCGGCGCGGCGGCCGTCAGACGTAGCCGCGCCGCTGCACGAGGTTCAGCTCCAGGGCGCCCAGCGGGACGTTCAGCCAGAACGTGAGCAGCCGGTAGACGAGCACGGCCGACGTGGCCGCCCCGGCCGCCACGCCGAGCGCGGTCAGACCGGCGACGAGTCCGGCCTCCAGAGCGCCCAGGCCGCCCGGCACGGGAGCGGCGTTGGCGATCAGCCGGGCCGCCATGTACACGGCGCCGACCTGGAGGAAGGGCAGCCGGCCGCCCAGCGCGTGGAGACTCATGGCCAGACCGACGATCTGCACGAGCGGCAGGCCGAGCGCTCCGACGACACCCACGACGACCTTGCCCGGGTCGGCCGCGACCGCCACGACGGTCGACCCGGCCGCGCGCAGGAACGGCCACACCTTGTCACTCAGCAGGCGACGGCCCGGCGGCGTGAGGACGAGCACGCCACCGGCGGCGATCAGCACGGCGAGGGCCCACAGCAGATTCCGGCTCGCGGACAGGTGCGGAGCCAGTCCGGAGTGGCTCTGTCCCGCCCAGGCGAAGAAGACGGCGGCGACCACGACGTTGGAGATCGCGCCGGCCAGGCTCTGCAGCCCCACGGAGGCCGTGGCGGCCCCGGTCTCGATCCCGGTCTTCTGCAGGTAGCGCAGATTGAGTGCCATGCCGCCCACGTTGCTCGGCGTGATCCGGTTCAGGAACGAACTGGCGAACTGCACTTCGTAGGTGGGGCCGAACGGCAGCCGGTCCGGGATGGTGCCCATCTGCAGCCAGGTCGAGAACGCCTGCGAGACGAAGGTGACGGGCACCACCGCGAGTACCCACCACCAGTTCGCGTCGCGCAGCGCGTCGGCGGCGGCGGGAGCGTTTGCCAGCTGCGGGAGCACGAGGTGGAGGACCAGAAAGGCGCCCGCCAGGCCGAGAGCGCTCTTCCACGTGAAGCGCGCCAGCCGCGCCTGCGGAACCGGCGGTGCGTCGACGGCCGTTTCGATCTCGGCGGCGAGATCACGCAGCAGGCTGGGGCGGCCGCCGGGGCGCAGCGTCCGCCGCCGCGGGTTCGCCCTGGCCGCCCGCGCGCGGGCCTGGTCGTACCGGACGACGGCACGCCGCGCGGCAGCGGTCAGGGCGAGCGGCTGCAGGTAGGGCAGCGCGGTCGCCAGCAGTTCCGGTCCCAGGCCGGCCAGTGCGCACCTGGTGGCGCGCCCGGGGCCGACCCGTACCGCGGTCGTCGCCAGCAGTTCGGCGATGTCGCCGCCGAGCACGTCGGGCGGGGCGTTGAGCCGGCCACGCGCGAAGGCGGAGAGCCGGCTCCCGCCGTCCGGTTCGACGAGGACGTGCCCCGGGCGCAGTGCCCGATGCCCGAGCCGGTGCTGCTGGAGGCGGGCCACGGACGTCCACACCCCGACGAGGACCCGGTCGGTCAGCTCCTCGTCCGGCAGCGCGGACAGCGGACGGGTGTCCGGCCCGGCGGTCGCCACGAGGGCGCCGCCCCCGGCCACCGGGTACGCCATGACGGGTTCGTCCACCCGGGCGCCGGTGCGGGCCGCGAAGACGAGCATGAGCAGTTCGTGCTCGGCCGACCCGAGCGGTGACCGGTCGGTCGCGTCGGCCGGGTGGCGCAGGAACGTCCGCCGGGCGAGCAGGTGGAACAGGTCGCGGTTGTGGTCCTCGGCACCGAGCACCCGTACCGTCAGCCGGGAACCGGCGGTGGTCTCGGCCCGGTAGACGATCCCCTCACCCGGGCTCTGTTCGTCCGAGGGCAGCTCGCGCAGGGCGGCGAGCGCGATTCCGGAGGCGACGAGGGCGTCGGCGACCGCCTGCCCGGCGGGGCGGTCGGCCGGAGCGCCGGCCAGGAGCAGGACGGCCGACCCGGCCATGCCGCCCACGGCGAGTGCGGCGACCGCTTCCAGCGGCACGATCGCCGCGGCGGCGACGCTCAGCACGGCACACGCCGCGGTCAGCGACCACAGCACACGCCGCCGGCGCGCCCCGAGCCAGGGGCCCGCGGCGACGACCGCCGCCGCGCAGGCCGCCAGGTACACGGCCGACGGCCAGCCCGCCTGCACCAGCCCGACCGCCCGGCCGGCCGGCACCCGCGGCCAGGCATCCGGTCTGCTGGGCACCAGCGCCAGGTGCGTGAGCGACCCTGCGGCCAGCGCACCCAGCGCCGCCGAGGGTACGACCCGCAGGACCGGCTCGATCCGTCGCCGTACCGACCACACCCCCAGGGCGGCGACCGGCGCGAGCAGGGCGACCACCTGTACCGCTCCCAGGAGACCGTCCCGTAGCGCCGGGGGCAGCGCGGTCGCCGTGGTGAGCAGCCCCTGTTGCAGGGCACGGGCGAAGTCGCGCGTCGCGACGGCCGTCAGCACGGTCACCACGAGCGCGGCCAGGGACACCAGCAGCCGCCACAGATCGGCGGCCCGGCGTACGGCCCGTTGCGGCGGAACATCGATCACCGCCGCGCCGGAACCGTCCGACGTGCCGACGGCGTCCGAAGCCGGCAGGCCTTGATACGGCATCCCCGTCCCCCTCCGAGTGTCGTCCCCCGGTCGAGGGCGGCACCGATGCTCTCGCCGCAACCCCCGGTGCCCGCATCTGTCACGTGACTGCTCCGTGTCATGCAACGGCCCGCCGCCGTGAGCGGACCGAGGGTGAGGTAGTGGAAGCAGTCGTCTGACGCCATCGCGGCCGGGACCACGCCCCTAGCGTTCGATTCCCGCTTCGTGCCCGGAGCGAAGCGGGACGTCCCCAGATGCGGAAGGTCTCAGCATGTTCAGTTCGCCCAACGCCCTCCTCTGGCGCGGCCTGCTGGCCGTCGTCGTCGGCGTAGTCTCCGTCACCTGGCCCGGCATCACCGTCGGTGCCCTCGTCGTCCTCTTCGCCGTGTACGCGTTCATGGGCGCGGCGGCGGACGGTGCCCGTGCCTTCGCCAGCGACAGAGTCGGCCCCGTCCTCGGCTGGCTGCTGCTCGCCCTGTTCTCGCTGGCGGCCGGCGTGGGTGCGCTGGCGTGGCCCGGCATCACGGCCATGGCGCTCACGATCTGGGTCGGCGCGTGGGCGCTGACGACCGGGTTCATGGAGGTCGCCCTGGCGTTCCGGCGCGGCGAGACGGCGGGCGAGCGGGCCCTGTTCCTGCTGAACGGCCTGGTGTCGATCGCCCTCGCGTTCGTGCTGTTCGTCCGCCCGGACATCGGCGCGGTCTCACTCGCCACCGTCTTCGGGCTGTTCAGCATCGCCTACGGCGCCACGGCGGTCCTCGCCTCCATCGCGGAGCGGCGCGTGAGCCGGTCCTAGTGGATCGGCGGGTCCGCAGACCTCGGCCGGTACGGACGTGCCGGGTCGGCCGATCGGCACGAACACCCGGCGAGGGCCACGGTCACAGGACCGTGGCCCTCGCCTTCCGCCGGGACCGCGACCCCGGCCGGCTCAGCCTTCCGCCGGCTTCGTGGCGGCCGCCGGCTCGGCCGCCGGCGGCTTCGGTGTCTGCCGCACCGCGCGCAGCGCGAGCGCGAGTTCGGTGATGCCGCGCGGGTCGGTCAGGGAGCGGCCGGTGCGCTCGGCGATACGGCGCAGGCGGGTACGCACGGTGTTGGGGTGGACGTACAGGACCTTGGCGGCCTCGTCGGCCGATCCGCCGCAGCCGTACCACGCGTCCAGCGTGTCCAGCAGCAACTCGCGTTCGCCGGCCGGCAGGGCCTCCACCGGGCCGAGGACCCTGGTGGCGACGCGGGCCATGACATCGGGTGCGCCGGCCGTCGCGACGGCGACCGGGCAGTCGTCGAAGACGGTCACGGCATCGCTCTCCGCGTCACCGCCGCGCATGGCGACCTTGGCGAAGCGCAGCGCGTCCCCCGTGCGGGACAGGTCGTCGTAGAGGGGACTCACCCCCACGCGGTGCTCCGCGTGCTGCCGCAACACCCCGGTGAGGTCGTCCAGACTGCGCGGGGTACGCAGATACACGATGCCCAGCTGGAGATCGGGGCGCAGCCGCCAGGCGGACAGGATGCCGCGCCGGCTCAGCAGGGCCGCGATCTCCGGCAGGGCCTGCCGGCCCATCTGCGGTACCTCCGCGGCGACCACGGTGAACGGTCCCGTGCGCGGCACGCCCAGGACCTCCGCGGCGGACCACAGGACGTCGGCGTCCATGCTCCTGCCGTCCAGCAGCGCCTCGACCAGCGCCGAACGCTCATGCTCGGTGGCGAGGAGCCGCTGGGCCACCGTGTCGTGGTATCCGGAGACCATGGCCTCGGTGATGCTGTCCTGCAGCTCCCACATCGCCGAAGCGGCGGCGACCAGCTTGTCGCTCGCCACCGGCGAGGTCCTGCGGGCTTCGAGGACCACCGCCTCCCAGTAGTACCTCACCCCTATGCGGTAGGCCCTCATCACGGCGGGGAGCGGCACGTTCTGCAGGGCGCGTCGACGGCCGATACCGGCCGCGGCCACGGTGTCCACGGATGCCCGTCCGGTCAGCGCGCGGAGCGCGTTGTTGAGGTGGCTCCGGCAGACCTCCTCCAGGTCCTCCGCGGACACCACGTCGTAGTCCCGTGAGCCGACGCGGATCCGCGCCGCCATCTCCTTCGCCAACTCGTCGACGCGTTCGAGCAACACGGCCGCCAGGGCGCCGATGTCCTTGTCGACCAAAATCTTCTCCGGCTCACCGATCAGGGAAACGAGGCTCTACGGTACTTCCGGAGCGGCGGCCGGCACAGTGGCCCGGAGCCGCCCCGTCGGACGATTCGGACGATGCGGTGCCGTTCGGTCGACCCCGGCCGAACGGATCCGCCGGCCGTCCTCGCCGGGTGCCATCGCCTCCAGGGCGGCGCGGAGCGCGGCGCGTGAGGTGATACCGAGCTTGGGGTACAGCCGGTGCAGATGGGAGCCGACCGTGCGGTGGGACAGGAACAGCCGCTCACCGATCTGCTTGTTGGTCAGACCGACGGCCGCCAGCTCGGCGATCTGCCGTTCCTGCACGGTCAGCCCCGCCGTCGGGGCGTCGGGCACGGACGTGGTGGCGATACCGGCGGCGCGGAGCTCGTTGCGGGCGCGATGGGCCATGGCCTTGGCGCCGATACGGTCGAAGGTCTCCAGGGCGGCGCTCAGGTACAGCCGGGCACGGGGGTCACGGGTGCGGCGCAGCCACTGCCCGTAGGCCAGCTCGATGCGCGCGTGTTCCCATGGCCACCGGGCCGCTTGGGGCAGCGCCAGGGCCGCCTCGTACAGGGGGCCGGCCTCGGTCTCGTCGGCGGTCACGGCCGCGGCCCCGGCGGTGATCAGCGCCGTGCGGGGGGAGATGAGGTGGATCCCGGCCTCCTTCGCGGCGGCGACGTGCGCGCGGGCCTCGTCCGTACGGCCGGTGCGGACGGCCGCCTCGACGAGGTCCAGCACCGCCCACCGGCCCGGGAGGCCGGCGCTCGGTGCGCCCGGCGGGTCGATCCTGGCCACCTGGGTGTGGGCCTCCTCGTAGTCGCCCTCTCCCATGGCCGCGAGTCCACGGGCCGATCGGGCGTGGGCCTCGGTCACCTCGATGCCACGGGGTGCCGCCCACATCGTGGTCTCCTCGCTACGGGTCCGGGCGAGGTCCGCCTCGCCCCGGAGAGCCGCGCCCGATGCCAGCAGGGCCCGGATCTGCCGCTCCCAGAAGTGGTAGCCGTAGGCCGCTGCCAGGTCCAGCCCCTCCTGGGCCAGCCTCTCGGCCTCGTCCCACTGTCCGTGGAGGTAGGAGTCGTGGCCGAGCAGCATCAGAGCGGGCACGACCATGGCGATCGCGCCGCCGTCACGCTCCTGTTCGATCATGCGGCGGAGCAGGGACCGGTAGGCGGACAGGACGTCCATCGCGGCCGCGGCGAAGGCCAGGGGTATCAGTTCCCAGGGTGCCGCGTCGGCGGAAAGTGCCCCGAAGGCGTCGGCGAGGCCCTTCCGTACCTTCTCGGAGGTACGAGTGGGGTCCACGTACGCGTCGTAGCACAGGCTGAACGGGGTCACCGCGGCCGGTTCGAGCCGGGCCGTCGCGCTCTTGAGCAGCTGCCAGGGCTCGGGGCGGAGGGTGTAGAGGCAGACGAGCAGCAGCGCGTACAGGATGCCGTGGTGGTCCCAGGCGTTGTCGCCGGTGCCGGTGTGGGTGCCGGTGCCGGTGATGTCGTCGAGCGCCCAGGACAGGAACCGGTGGGCGGAATCGATGTCGCCCTCGTCGTTGGTGAGGAGGTGGGCGGTGGCCGCCAGGACCAGCCCGGTCGGCGCGTCGGGTGCCTGCCCGGCGTCGGCCAACAGCCTCGGCACCGCTTCGAGCCGGCCGACGAGGGTCGCGAGGTAGGCGGCCTCGACCAGCCGGCGGGCCCGGTCGCCCGGACGCGGACTGAGTTCACCGGCCCGCGTGAGCCAGGCCACCGCGGCCGACGCGGTGACGCGCCGCCCGGCGCGGACGGACGCCTCGTCCGGCACCGGGGCCGCGGCACCGGACGGCGCGCCGCGCCGCCAGGCGGACAGCGCCGCCCCGTCCAGCGTCCGGGCCACTGCCTCGTCCGGTCCGGGCGCGGCCTCGGCCAGATGCCACGCCCGGCGCTCGGGGAGGTCGGCCAGGGCCGCGGCGAGGGAACAGTGCGCGCTGCGGCGTTCGCCCGGGGTGGCCAGGTGCACGATCGCGGCGCGGATCAGCGGGTGGCGAAACGACATTCTGCCGGCGGCCGTATCGACCTGGACCAGGTCCGCTTGCTGCGCAGGGGCGAGCTCGTCGACGCCCGCGGAGTCCTGCGCGGCCCTCCACAGCGTGGCCAGGTCGGCGTCGGCACTCAGCGCGGCCGTCAGCAGCAGCCCTCGGGTAGGCGCGGGCAGCCTTTCGACGGCGGAGGCGAAGGCCGTCTCCAGACGCCCGGAGAGGGGCAGCGGCGAAGGCAGCGGGTCCTGGCCCGAGCGCTGTCGGCTGCTCAGCGCCGCCGGCAGTTCCCGCAGCGCGAGCGGGTTGCCCGCGGCCTCGGCCAGCACCCGCCGCCGCACCGACGGCCTCAGCCCGGGCCAGCGGGCGTCCAGCAGGTCGGCGGACGCCCGCTCGGTCAACGGCCCGATCTCGCGTACGCGCAACCGGAGTCGGTGGAAGAAGGAGTCGATCCCGGTGCGCGCCGCGGCCAGGAAGACGATCGGTTCGTCACCGATCCTGCGGACGACGAACCCGAGCGCAGTCGCACTGGCGGGGTCGATCCACGGCACGTCGTCGGCGATCATCAGCAGCGGACGCTCGGCGGTGACCTCGCCGAGCAGGGCGAGTACGGCCGTCGAGGTGGCCAGCGGGTCCGGCGACGGCCCCGGCGCGAGACCGAAGACCTGGCGGAGGGTGTCACGATGGTGGCCGGCCAACCGGTCCGTGTGGTGACGCAGCGGGTAGAGCATCTGGTGCAGCGCCGAAAAGCTCATCCCGGCCTCGAACTCCACGGCGGAGGACCGCAGTACCCTCATGCCGGCATCGGCGGCCCGGGTTGCGGCGGCATCCAGGAGTGCCGTCTTCCCCACCCCCGGAGCACCTCGCAGCAGCAGGCCGGGGCTGCCCTGGTCCTGCCCGGCGAACAACGAGTCCATCAGCTCCAGCTCGGCCGTGCGCCCGGAAAGACCCGCTCCAGGCGGCGAATTCACCGGCTTCCCCCCGCCAAGCCGCTCACCCGGACACTCATGACGGGTCGACAAGAAAGAACATCCTTTGCTGTTCATTCAAACCGCACGGCGATAAGAGAATTCGAGGACGAGTTCACTTGCCATGCGCACCCCACAGCCGGCAGAACGGAAAATGCTTTCGCGGACGACCGATCCGCATGACACCGACAGCAAGATCCTCACTGATGAGGGAATGACGGTCCATGTTCCCGGTCACAGCAATCGACGCCGGAAGCTGTGACGGCAAATAGGGCCATCGCGAAGGATCCGGGCAGGACCCCGCGTCGGCGGCGGCTCCGAGGGGCTTGCGGCCTGCGGCGCAGCGCAGGACGAGGAGGGAACGGCGCTCGGCAGTGCGGCGGCCGGACCGGGCGACACCTCTTCGTACCGGCAGGTCAACAGGCAGCGGGCCGTGGACTCACTGTCCCACGACCCGCTGCCCGGCTGATCAGTTCGCCGCGTCGACCGCGTCGTCCGCCTCCGCCCGCGCCAGAACCGCGTCCAGCGTGGCGTACTCGGCCTCCTGGATGGCAGCGATCGCGAAGTCGATGGCGTCGGCGGCGTATTCCTCGGCGTCCTCCGCCGCGCTCTCGAGACGCTTCACGTCGCGCTCCGTCCTGCGTTCCGTCAGCTTGGCGCGGACCGAGTCCACATGTTCCTGCCAGGAGTCGTGTACCTGGTTCCAGGTGCCGGCGACGTCGGCCTTCGCCTGCCGGCCACCCGCCCGCAGCCTCTGCGCGCCCTGCTCGGCCCTGTCCTTCGCGTCGGCCACCGTGGCGGACAGCTTCTGCCGGTCCTCCGCGAGACTCGCTGCCGCGGTCCGCTGCGCTTCGTGGGCCTTCTGCGTGAGCTCACCAAGGCGGCCGACCGGGCCGTCCGGGGATGCGCCGGGCGCCTGGTTCTCCTGCGGGGTCCGGTCTGACATGGTGTTTCCCTTCCCTGACGTGAACTGTTCGACGACGGAACGCACTGGCTGCGTTCCGGGGAGATCGGCGCGACCGGGCGCCGTGCCGGATGCCGGGGCCGGGGCAAGGCGGAGCGGGGCGAGTGCCCGGCTACCGGGCCGACCGGCACTGTCGGCGGCACTCGTCCCAGCGACACCGGCCGCAGCAAGAGCACGGGCGGAGAACCACGACGGCGAACGCCGTCGACCAGGCCATGCTCATGCCTCTCCCCTTCGGAGCGTGCCCGCTCTCGCGGAGTGCGGCGGGAGCGGCTCTGCCGTCACTCTGACGCGGCGCCGACCCCGCTCTCTTCGGTCAAGTGACGCAATGCACGGCGTAGGAAGGGGTATTCGGCTTTGCGGGCAAGTCGATCGGCACAAGACAGGTCCCTGCCCGGTCGGCCATGACTTCCGGCATCGATGGATTGGCTGTACACCTTCCGAACGAGCAGGCCGTTCTCACGCGGATGCGTGGCACCCAGGACCGGATCGCCGACACGATCACCGCCTTCTCCGGAACCATGCTTTTCGTCTATATCCGTGCGATGTGGTTCACGGTCCGGACAGTCGTCGACAAGGGGCTGTCCGGCCGCTCGGCGGTCCGGGATCCGTGCCGCCGTCACCCGGACCGCTGCTCCCGGTGTGCGGCGCCCAGCCGGGCGTAGTGGCCGAGCAGGTCCGGCGCGTCCACGGCGGCCGGGTCGGCGACCTCGGCCGGCGGGGCGCCCTGGAGCAGGCGCTTGACCGGGACCTCCAGTTTCTTGCCGGTACGGGTGTGCGGGATGCCCGGCACTTCGATGATCTCGTCGGGGACGTGGCGCGGTGAGGCGCCGGTACGGACGGCGGCGCGGATCCGGGCGCGGAGGGCGTCGTCCAGGGCCGCGCCGGGCGCGAGGACCACGAACAGCGGCATCCAGTAGCCGCCGTCGGGCTCCTCGGCACCGATGACCAGGGCCTCGGCGATCTCCGGCAGGCGCTCGACGACGTCGTGGATGTCGGCGCTGCCCAGCCGTACGCCGTTCCGGTTGAGCGTGGAGTCGGAGCGGCCGTGGACGGTCACCGAGCCGTGTCCGGTGACCGTGATCCAGTCGCCGTGCCGCCACACGCCCTCGTACACCGAGAAATAGGCGTCGCGGTAGCGGATGCCGTCCGGGTCGTTCCAGAAGTACAGCGGCATCGACGGCATGGGCCGGGTGACGACGAGTTCGCCGACCCTGCCGGTCACCGGGCGGCCCCCGGTGTCGTACGCGGCCAGCGCCACCCCCAGGTGGGGCGCCGACAGCTCCCCCGCCCACACCGGGGTGTTGGGAGCGCTGCCCGCGAAGCCGGAGACCACGTCGGTGCCGCCGCTGATGGAGGCCAGCAGGACCCGCTCGCCCACGTGGTCGCGGACCCAGGGGTAGGCGGAGGCGGGCAGGGCGGAGCCGGTGCAGCCGACCACGCGGACCGCGGAGAGGTCGTGCACGGACGGGTCGATGCCGGACTTGGCCATGCCCAGCAGGTACTGGGGGCTGGTGCCGAAGACGGTCACCCGGTGCCGGGCGGCCAGCTCCCACAGGGTGTCCGGCTTGCCGAGGGGTGCCGGGCTGCCGTCGTAGGTGCAGGTCGTGGCGCCGGTGAGCAGGGTCGAGACGACCAGGTTCCACATCATCCAGTGGGTGGTGGTGTACCAGAGCAGGCGGTCGCCGGGGCCGAGGTCGGAGTGCAGGCCGAGGGTCTTGAGGTGTTCGAGCAGCACTCCGCCGTGGCCGTGCACGATGCCCTTGGGCAGTCCCGTCGTACCCGAGGAGAAGACGACCCACAGCGGGTGGTCGAACGGGACCGGCACGCAGGTGAGTTCCTCGCTGCGGGTGGCCGCGTCCTCCCAGGGGACCACCGGCGAGGGGTACGGCCGGGCGGGCCACGGCAGGCCCACGTGGTCCACCAGCAGGATGGCCTTCGACGTCGGCAGGGCGGCGGCGAGTTCGAGGACGGCGTCGCGCCGGTCGTGGGTCGCGCCGTTGAAGAGGTAGCCGTCGGCGGCGACCAGCACGACGGGTTCGAGCTGGCCGAACCGGGCGGCGGCGGCCCGTGGCGCGTAGTCCTGCCCGCACACCGACCACACGGCCCCGAGGCTGGCGGCGGCCAGGAACGCGACGATCGCGTGCGGGGTGTTGGGCAGGTAGCCGACGACCCGGTCGCCGGGGCCCACCCCGAGGTCGCGCAGGGTGGCGGCGACGGAGGCGACCTGGGCGCGCAGCCGGTTCCCGGTCACCTCGTACCCGCCGCCGGTCTCGTCGAGGGCGAGGACCGCGGGCCGGTCGGCCGGGAGGGCGCGCAGCGCGTGCTGGGCGTAGTTGAGGGTGGCCCCGGTGAACCAGCGGGCGCCGGGCATCCGTTCCCCGTCGAGCACCCGCTCGTAGGGGGTGGCCGCGTCGATGCCGAAGTACTCCCACACCGCGGCCCAGAAGCCTTCCAGGTCGGTGACCGACCAGTGGTGCAGGGCGGCGTAGTCGGTGCCGTCCCGTCCGGCGCTACGGGCGAAGTCCATGATGCGGCTGTCCGCCACTGCCTGCGGGTCGGGGGTGGCGAACGGGGCGGGGGTGGTCAAGGAATCTGAGCCGGTCATGGTGTGGGGGTGCTCCTCGGCAGGCGGTTCTCGATGGGGTTCCCGGCGGGGTGGGGGCCGCGCGCGGTGTGCAGCAAGGGCGCCCAGGCGGCGGGGTCCGTGAAGCCGCGGCCGCCGGCCGGGACGACGTCCAGGACGACCCGGTCCGGGCGCAGCAGGACGGCGTCCGCCCGGCCGGCGCGCAGCCAGGCGGCGAGCGAGCCGTCGTCGTGGAGGGCGGTCACCGGGACGGCGCGGACGCCGAGTCCGTGGGCGAGCGCGGTCAGCGAGGGCGCCGGGGTGCCGGCGGCGGTCAGGACGGCGAAGCCGTCGCCGAGCACCTCGTCGAGGCGGACCCGCCGGCCGCGGGGGCTGTGGGGTCCATGGCGGACGTCGTGGACGTCGGCGCGTACCCATGGCTGCGGGCAGTAGGTACCGGCGAGGCCGCGGCGGGCGCCGCGCCGGACCAGGGGTCCGGCGGTCAGCGCGGGGCTGAGGTCGCGGCCGGCCGCCGCGGTCAGGCCGGGGATGCGGCAGGCGGCGGCCAGGAGCCGGCGGCGCAGCGGGGCGGCGCCGTCCTGGCCGCCGGTCATCGCCCAGCCCATCGCGACCGCGAGCCGGATCACGTGCCGGGCATGCGGTCTGCGCTCGCTCTCGTAGGTGTCCAGCAGCCGCTCGTCGCCGCCCTCCCGGAGTACCCGGGCGAGCTTCCAGCTGAGGTTGTGGGCGTCCCGGAGCCCCGCGCACAGCCCCTGCCCGATGAACGGCGGGGTGAGGTGGGCGGCGTCGCCCAGGAGGAAGACCCGGCCGCTGCGCCACCGGTCGGCGAGCCGCGCCCGGAAGGTGTACCGGGTCTCGCGGACGACCTCGAACTCCCCGTCGTAGGACGGCGGCAGCCACGGCGCGACCAGCTCGCGCAGCGGCCGGTGCTCCCCCTCGCGCAGCCGGAACTCCCAGCGGTAGCGGTCCTCGGCGACGCGCATGAAGGTCGCCGGCCGGTCCGGGTCGCAGACCTGGTCGACGCCGCCCCAGGAGCGGACGGCGGCCGGTGTGCGGACGTCGACGACGGTCCAGCTCTCCTCGAACCGCAGGTCCTCCCAGACGCCGCCGATCGCCTGCCGGGTGAGGCTGTTGGCGCCGTCGCAGCCGAGCACCGCCGCGGCCCGCAGCTCGTGCTCGCCGGTGTCGTCGCGGTAGGTCACCCGCACGGGGCCGGCGGTGTCCGGGCCGACCGCGGTGACCTCCGCGCCGGCGCGCAGCTCGCACTCCGGGCGGCGGGCCAGTTCGGCGCGGAGCAGCCGCTCCAGCCGGGGCTGCTCGAACATGCTGGTCTGCGGGTAGCCGTGCGGGCCGTGCCCGGCGCGGCGGAACTCGGCCATCACCCGGTGCCGGGCGTCGAGCAGACGCAGCCCGTTGCCCGGGCGGGCGATCGCGGCGAACTCCTCGCCGACGCCCGCGGCCTGGAGGATCCGGCGCACCTCGTCGTCGACGACGAGGGCGCGCGGGAGCGGGTAGACGTCCCGGTGGCGTTCCAGGACGACACTGCGGACTCCGCGCCGGGCGAGCAGAAGCGCGACGGTCACACCCACCGGCCCGGCACCGATGATCACTACGGGTATGTCTGCCGATGGCGGCTCGACGGTCATATGCGGCTCTTTCAAGAAGTCTTGAGCGGCGCACCGCCCCGAAGCGGGCACCGCCCCGAAGCGGGCACCGCCCCGAAGCGGGCACCGCCCCGAAGCGGGCAGCGCCCCGAAGGGGGCGCGGGGAACTGCGCGACCAGCCACGACGGCGCCGCAGCCGACGCACGGCGGCACGACGGCACGACGGCACGACGGCACTCCCAGCGGAGCGCCTACGCGTCGGTCACGGCCGTACGCTGCTCGCCGAGGTCGATCCGGCCGTCCGGGGTCGAGATCGTCGCCGTGACCACGTCCCCGGTGCGCAGATAGCGCGGGTTCTTCGCCTGGCTCCTGAAGAACGCCCGCCACTTCACGGCCGGCGGCAGCAGCGCGCCGAGCTTCTCGACCGGCTTCGGCGGCGCCTTCAGGGCGGTGCCGCCGGGGGTGCCGGTCAGCAGCAGGTCGCCCGGCTCCAGGGCCTGGAAGCGGGCGAGCAGGCTCAGCGCCCGCGCCGGGCGGACGATCATGTCGGCGAGGGTGCGGTCCTGACGCAACTCCCCGTTGACGCGCAACGTCAGCCGCAGGTCGAGGAGACGGGCGAAGTCCTCGGGCTCCAGGAGGGCGAGGTGCGGCCCGGTGGGCGTGAAGGTGGGGTAGGACTTGCTCTCGTAGAACTGCGTCCTGGTCAGCTGCACGTCCCGCGCGCTGACGTCGTCGGTGACGACGAGTCCGGCGACGTACGACGGCAGGTCCCGCTCCTCGACCACGGTGCCGACGGGCAGCGGGGCGCCCATGACCAGGCCGAGTTCGACCTCGTAGTCGAGGAGCCGCACATGGGAGGGCCGCACGATCGGCTCCCGCGGCCCGCTCACCGAGCCGGACGCCTTGCGGAAGAAGGCCGGCGGGATGTCCCCGGTGAAGCCCGAGTCGCGGGCGTGGCTGCGGTAGTTGACCATCTGGGCGACCACCCGGCAGGGGGTGGTGACCGGCGAGAGCGCGACCAGGCCGGCGACGGGCGTGCCCGCCTCTTCGGAGGCGGCCGCCTCCCGTACGGCGGCCCGGTCGGCGATCAGTTCGGCGGTGGTGGCGGCCTCGGTGCGGACGGGGACGGCGTGTTCGCCGCGGACGGCCCACCACCCGTCGGCGGTGCGCAGGACGTTGGTGCTCATGTGGTGGCTCTCTGTGCGGGGGCTCAGGATTTCGCGGCCTTGAGCAGGCCGAGCAGGCGGGCGGGGTCCATCTCGTTGTCACCGCGCAGCGCCCGGACGACCTCGCGCACCCGCCGCGGGGACGGGCTCGCGCCGAGGAAGTCGCGGGTGGCGGGCGGACCCCACTGGGCGAGGCCGCTGGTGGACATCGGGGCCCAGCCGGGTTCGACGTCGCCGGAGAAGAGGTCGCCGTCGGCGAAGTGCTCCAGCATGAGGCGGTCCGGGTCGCGCCAGTAGTCGAAGAGCTGGCTGCCCTGGATGTGCCGGCCGATGCCCCAACTGCGCCGGTAGCCGCGCTCCTTGAGGTACTCGCCGCCGGCCGCGATCGAGTCCAGGTCGGTCACCTGGTAGGCGGAGTGGACATAGCCCGTGCCCGGCCCCAGGTGCATCGCGAGGGTGTGGTGGTCGGCCGGTGTGCCGCCCAGGTCGCAGCGGACGAAGGCCATGACCGGCCCCCGCTCGCGCTGCCCGTCCAGGAACAGGAAGTCGGACACGATCATGCCGAGGGTGTCCAGGTACCAGTCCAGGGCCTGTCCGAACACCCGGGTCTCCAGCACCACATGACCGAGCCGCTGGATACGGGACGGCTCGCGGGGCGGCCGCTGGGCGGCGTTCCTGCGCCGGTGATCGGTGCCGGAGTTGAGGAGCAGCGGCCGCTGCTCGGGGAGCGCAGGGAGCCGCTCGCCGCAGTGCACGACCCGCACCGGGAAGCCGGACGGGTCGAGCAGGTCGACCGCACGGCCGCCGCCGGGCACGTCCGCGTCCCGTACGGCCGTCCCCGTCACCCGGGCCAGCCGGTCCAGGTCGGCCCGGTCGGCGGCGCGGAACGCGGGGCCGATGAACCGGGAGGCGCGCCCCCGCCGGATCACCGTGCACGGTGATCCGGCGAAGGTGCCGCGCAGCCACAGCTCGCCCTCCGTGCGGGCGGCGACGCCGAACCCGAAGTCCCGGGCGAAGACCTCGGCCCGGTCCAGGTCCGGCTTCTCGAACTCCAGCCAGGCCAGGTCCGCCACCTTGATCACGGGGTTCCGGGACCGGCCCGGATGCTCGCCGCGCAGGGCGCCCTGCTCGCTGTGGAGGTCCTGGTGGGCCGTCCTGACGGTTTCAGACATGGTGCCCTCCGGGCGACATCGCTTGATGAGGAAATCATCAATCATGAGATTTCCATCGTCAAGGCGTTCCCGGAGATAACTGATGAATCCATCAGTACTGTGGTCGTCATCGCCGCCGCGGCTAGACTCTGCGCATGCCTACGTCAGCCCCGCCCGCCAACCGGTTCGAGCGACGCCGCGCCGAGACCCGCCGGGCACTCGTGCGCGCGGCCCGGCGGATCCTCGCCGAGACAGGCGACACCAGCGTCAGCATCCAGGCGATCGCCGAACAGGCCGACGTCGGCTTCGGCTCCTTCTACAACCACTTCGACTCCAAGCCGGAGCTGTTCGAGGCGGCCGTGGTGGATGCCCTGGAGGAGTTCGGCCAGGCCTTCGACGAGCAGCTGGCCGGGATCGACGACCCGGCGGAGCTGGTCGCCGCGGGATTCCGGCTCAGCGCCCGGATGGCGGACTCGCACCCGGAGCTGATGCAGGTCCTGCGCCGCCGCGGCCTCGGCCACATCCACACCGAGAACGGCCTGACCAGGCGGGCGCTGCGGGACGTCCAGACGGGCCTGGCCTCCGGCCGCTTCACCCCCGTCGACCCGACCGTGGCCCTGTGCGCCCTCGGCGGCAGCCTGCTGTCGCTGGTGGAGCTGCGGTTCGCGCGCCCCGAGGTGGACGGCGACGAGGCCGCGGCCAGTCTCGCCGAGATGACCCTGCGCATGCTGGGCGTCCCCCCGGCCGACGCCCACGAGGTATCCCGCCGCCCCCTGCCCGACGCCGGCTGACAGCGGTCGGTCGGCGGGGCCGCCCGGCTCAGGCCCCGGCGAGGTCCTCCGGTGCCGCCTCGGCGGAGTCCTCGGCCGCGACCTCGTCGACCACGGTGTGCGCCTGCTTCTCCGGGACCCCGGCCGCGATGAGCGTGGCGACGGCCGTGCGGGTGCCGTCGTCCTCGAACGCTCCGGTGTTGACCTCTTCCAGCAGGGCGATCGTCATGCCCTCCAGGGCGGCGCTGAGCACCGCGGGCGGCAGGTGGGGGTGGAAGACGCCGTCCCGCTGCCCGCGCTCCACGATGGCCGTGGCCCGGACCCGGGCCGGTTCGAGGACCTCGGCGACGCGCTGCGCGCCCAGGTCGCGGTGGGCGAGGGCGAGCAGCATCCGGTAGCGGTCGCCCACCGGCCACATCGACAGGGAGAAGCGCGCGAGGGCCCGGTCGGCCGGCTCCGCCGCATCCGCCCCCCGCGCCACGGCGGCCCGGAGCGCCTCGGCGGCCTCCTCGGCCAGGGCCTCCAGGAGCGCGGCCCGCCCCGGGAAGTGCCCGAAGAGCGTGCGCCGTACGACGCCGGAGGCGCGGGCCAGCTCCTCCAGGGTGATGTCGGGGTTCCGGCCGAGTTCCCGGCGGGCGGTGGCCAGGATCCGGGCCCGGTTGGACCGTGCGTTGCGACGCTGCGGCACGCGGCCGACGGGCTGGGACACGGACAACCTCGATGCAGACCGGACGGACGACGGGCGTCCTCAATTCTGGCATGTGCGCCCAGCCGCGGACCTCGACCGCGGCGGCGGCCTGCGGCCGGCGGGTCAGCCCCCGGCGGACACGGACGGCTCGGCTTTTCCGGCGCCTTTCGTGAACGCGGTGCCGGAATGCGTCGGGGCCAGGAGCTTCAGCAGCAGTTCCCGCAGGTCCCCCTCGCCCCCGGGGCCGAGCATGGCGGAGACCTCCGCGGCGAGCCCCGCGACGGCCCGGGCCACGACACCGAGCTGCGCACGGCCGGGTTCGGTCAGCTCCAGGGCGTACCGGCGCCGGTCGTGCGGATCGCGGCCCCGGCGCACCAGGTCCAGCCCGACCAGTTCGTCGACGAGCTGGGAGGCGGCGGGCCCGGTGATGGCGAGCAGTTCGGCGAGCCGCTGCTGGGCGATGGGCCCGAGGACGTCCAGGGCGGACAGCGGGCCGTAGTGACGCACCCTCAGACCGGTGCCGGACAGTCTGTCGTCGCCGAGCCTGCGCAGCCGGTGGTGGGCCTGTGCGACCAGGTACTCGGTGCCCTGCACCAGCGGCTGCGCCGACTCGGGCAGCAGCCGGCCGAGCAGCTCGTCGAGCCGGGCGGTCTCCTCGTCCGTCAGTACGGCGGTGAGCCGGGCGTCCCGCTCGGCGACCGCCCGTCGGCTGGCCTCCACGGCCCGGCGTCCCCCGTCGGTCAGGGAGAGCACGTACTGGCGCCGGTTGTCCGGGTTGCGGGTGCGCCGGACCTCGCCGCGGGCCTCCAGACGGTCGATGACGCCGACCATGATGGTGCGGTTGATGCCCAGCCGTTCCGCGAGGTCGAGCTGGGACTCCCAGTCGCGGCCGGTGAGCGCGTCGAGGACCAGGAAGTCGCGGGATTCGCTGTCGCCGCCGTCGCCGGTGGCGGAGAACTGCGCGTACACCCGGCGCAGGAGGTAGCCGATGAAGCCCGTGAGCGAGTCCGGAAGGACTCCGGGGACCTCCGCGGTCCGCTCGGCCCAGGTCACCGGGTCCGGCTCCTCGTCGCTCTCGTACCGCAAGGCAGCACCTCCTGCCCGAGTATATCGGCGGCCGGTCCGGCGGATCCCGCGCCGGTCTCCGCCCCGGTCAGCGGCCGGCGGTGGCCGAGGCGGCCTTCGGGGTCCAGATGCCGAGGTTCTCGTAGGCCTCGCGCCAGTCGCTCCCGTAGGCGTCGCGGATCGGTTCGGGCACCTTGGCGAGGATCCTGGCGGTCTTCGCGGCGTCGGCGCCGTCGAGCAGCCAGGGCAGATAGCGGGCGGCGTCGTCGGCCAGCCGGCCGCGCTGTTCGGCGCCGAAGTCCTGCCACTGCTCCGGGGTGAGCGTGACGTCCACCAGGGGCAGGGCGTCCCGCTCCTCGTGGTCGAGGTGGGCGCCGAGCCGGGTGCGCAGGGTGTCGGTCAGGCCGCCGAGGCGCTCCGGGCCCGAGTCGCGGTCGGCGAGGGCCGCGTCGATGTCGGCGAGCAGCGGGGCGATGGCGCCGTGCTCGGCCTCCATGTCGGCGACCAGGGCCAGTTCGGAGGTCCGGCCGGCCAGGGCCGTCGCCATGACCGGCCAGATCTTCAGGTCCTCGGAGATGTGGTGGACGGTCAGGAACTTCTTGAAGAGCTCCCAGCCGACCGCGGTGCTCAGTATGTGCCGGGGGTCCTCGTCGACCCGCGCGGTGATCCGGGCGATCCGCTCCAGTTCGCGGCGGAGCGCGTCGTGGATCGCGAACATCATCGTCATGTCGAGGTTCTTGGGTTCCTGGCTCATCGGTCTCTCCCTCACTGCTTCGTCGTCGTACCGCGACAGTATCGTCAACTAACTTATCTATCAAGACTCCAACCAACAATCTTCCAACCATCAGGGCTTGAACCATTCGCGCGGTCGCCGCCGGGCTCCCGTGATCGGCACCGGTACGGTGACCCCCATGCGTCTTCGTTGTGCTGTACTCGACGACTTCCAGGGGGTGGCCGGGGAGTTCGGGGACTGGGGCTCCCTCGCCGATCAGGTCGAGGTCGTCCCGCTGCGCGAGCATCTCGGCGACGAGGACGAACTCGCCGCGGCGCTCGCCTCGTTCGACATCGTCGTCACCCTGCGCGAGCGGGTCGCCTTTCCCGGTTCGCTCCTCGGCCGGCTGCCCCGGCTCCGTCTCCTGATCGCCTCCGGAATGCGCAACAGCGTCATCGACCACGCGGCCGCCGAGGCGCACGGGATCACGGTGTGCGGTACGGAGAGTTCCTCGACCCCGCCGGTCGAACTGACCTGGGCGCTGCTGCTGGGGCTGGCCCGCGGGCTGGTCGCGGAGAGCACGGCGCTGCGTACCGGGGGACCCTGGCAGTCCACCGTCGGCGCCGATCTGCACGGACGCCGGCTCGGGCTGCTCGGGCTCGGGAAGATCGGGAGCAGGGTCGCGCAGGTCGGCCTCGCCTTCGGCATGCACGTGAGCGCCTGGAGTCAGAACCTCACCGAGGAGCGCTGCGAGGAGGTCGGTGCCGAGCTCGCCCCGAGCAAGGAGGACCTCCTCGCCACCAGCGACTTCGTCTCGGTCCACCTGGCGCTCGGCGACCGCACCCGGGGCCTGCTCGGCGCCGCCGAACTCGCCCTCCTCAAGCCCACCGCCTACCTCGTCAACACCTCCCGCGCCGCCCTCGTCGACCAGGACGCACTGCTCGCCGCGCTGCACGAGGGCCGGATCGCGGGGGCCGGTGTCGACGTCTTCGACATCGAGCCGCTGCCCGCCGGCCACCCGATGCGCACCGCACCCCGCCTGCTGGCCACCCCGCACCTCGGCTATGTCTCCTACGCCAACTACACGACCTACTACGGCCAGGCCGTGGAGAACATCCGGGCCTTCCTGGCCGGTGCCCCGGTACGACAGCTGCCCCGACTCCGGCCCTTGGAGTGATCGTCCGCTGATCGGCGTGACCAGCCGCAGGTCGGAGCGTTGAAAGGGGAGTGCGGCGGCTGGTCCTGCCGCCGCACTCCCCGAGCAACAAGGCAACAAGAAGGAGAACGTGATGTCTCGCATCGCGAAGGCCGCCGTCGTAGCCCTCGGCACCGGCGCTGTGGTGATCGGCGGGGCCGGCCTGGCCCTGGCCGACGCGGGCGCCAACGGCGAGGCCGTCAGCTCGCCCGGCGTGGTGTCCGGCAACGTCATCGAGGTTCCGGTCAACATCCCGGTGAACGTGTGCGGCGACACCATCGACGTCATCGGTCTGCTGAACCCCGCGTTCGGCGGCACGTGCGCCAACGAAGGCCACCTCAAGAGCGGCGACGGCAAGAACGGCGGCTACGGCTCCTGAGCCGCTTCCTGCTGAGGAGCCCCGGCGCCCTGGGCGCCGGGGCTCCTCCCGTGTCCGGGGTACCTCAGGCGTACCGGTAGATCCGGCTCACGTCCTCCAGCGACTCGGGGGTGACGCCCCACGGCGGCAGCTTCTCGCCCCGGGCGACGATCCGTTCGTGCTGCGGGTCGCCGGGGCCCGGTGCCTGTGCCGGCAGGTAGTGCTGCCCGCGGTGCCTGGCCTGCCACCGCTCCCACTGCAGGTCGAGGAAGGCGTGGTGGAACCAGAAGACCGGGTCGTTGACGGAGGCGCCGCCGAGCATCGCCCCGCCGACCCAGCGGTGCACCCGGTTGTGGTTGTGCCAGGACGCCTTGCCGCTGCCGGTCCCCCAGCCCTCCAGCCGGTTGCGGAAACCCCGGGTGACCGTCGAGTCCCACGGCGGCACGTCGTAGGCGGGGTCGGCCAGCGCCCGGTCGAGTTCGGCCCCGGTGGGCAGGTCGATCGGGTCGCGTGCGCGGCCCAGGTCCCGGGCGAGGAACTCGCCGTCGGTGATGCCCTCCCTGATGGTCCAGTGCCCCGCCGCATAGGCGAAAGGCCCGGTCATCACCTGCTGGTCGCGGGCCCGGCCGTTGCCGCCGAGCAGGTCCTTCGTCCACGGCACACCGGACGCCGAGCGCTCCCTCGTCCAGTCCCAGTACGGCACGGTCACCGACCCGTCCACCCGGCGCAGGGCGCGCTCCAGGTCGAGCAGGAAGCGCCGGTGCCACGGCAGGAAGGACGGCGCCATATGGGCGGCGCGCAGTCCGTCCTCGCCGTCGGGGGTGTAGTAGTCGATGTGCGTCCGCACGAATTCGTCGTACTCGCCCCGCCGCTTGACCTCAAGGAACGCCTTCACGAGCCGCCCCCGTTCGGCGGCCGTCAGCCTGCTGACGTCCTTACGCACGTACGCCATGGTCTCCCCCCATGTGCAGGTGTCCCCCGCCCGTCGGACCCGGCGCCAGATCGCGCAGCCGCTGCCCCGGACCCATCTCGTCGACGGCCGCCCGGGTCGCCGCCAGCGGGGTCGGGTACGAGCTGTAGTGGTCGACCATGCTGAGCCAGGTGCCGTCGGCCCGCCGCATCAGGTGCAGCGGCCGGCCGTCCACGGTGACCTGCCACTCGCCGTCGTCGACGGCCCGCTCCGCCGGTACGAGGACGCCCCGGATACGGCGGCCCCGGTAGGTCTCGTCGAAGGAGGTGCCGGCCGGCCCGTCCGCCGGGGGCGACGGACGGGAGGCGGCGACGACCGGGGCGAGCGCCAGGGCGACCGCGGAGGCGAACAGCCCCCGCATCACCTCGCGCCGCGTCGGTCTGCCCGTCCCGGCTCTGCCCGGCTGCCCGGCACCCGGCTCCGCACCCACCGCCACACCACCGACTCCGACGACCATGCTCACTCCTCGTACCGTTCACCGACCACTGTCGGTACCGGTAACCGCCCGAGGGGCCGCCCGGTCACCACCGCGCCGCCATCCGGCGCGGGAACGGGCCGAAGGGGCCGTGCCGCGAGGAGGGTTACTTGCCGGTGCCGGGGCCGGCGCCCAGGTCGCCGCCGACGACCGTCTGCAGGACCGGGGCGAGCACCCCGACCGCGGGCATCTTCAGGTGCGGCAGGCCGTAGTGCTGCGGGTCGGGCGCGCTGAGCGGGGCGTCCAGCTCCAGGCCGGGGGTGAGGGTGCGCAGGTCGGAGGCGGGGATGTCGACGCCGACGTGGTCGAAGCCGGCGCCGAGGGCGCGCGGGAGCGGCACGCTGAGGCCGACGCCGGGCAGTTGGCCGTTCATCGGCACCTGGGGCAGCGCCCCCTCCGGGATGAGCCGGCCCTCGACGTAGCGCGGTCCCTGGGGAACACCGGGGATCAGCAGCGGCAGCTCCATGCCGAGCTCGGGCATCTGGGTGCCGAGGGACTTCTCGACGCCGTCCAGCGGCACGGGGACGGGGACCGTGCGGGGCGCGGCGGTGGCCGTGGCGGCGGCGCCCACGGCGACGGCGACGCCGGTGACGACGACGGCAAGGGTTCCTCGGGTGGTCGGCTTCATGTCAGGTACGGGCCTTTCGGGATGCGAGAGGAGCGACGTCCGTACCGGATAACGAGCCGGGAATCGGCATCAGTTCACAATTCGCCCGGGTGCAGCATTAGTCGGCTGTCCACCAGTCGGTTGGTCACTAATCGGTTGTTCACCAATCGGGTGGTCATCAATAGGCTGTTAAACAATCAGGTGGTCACTGATCTGCTCTTCCGGAATTCCGCTGTTCAGCTCGTCCAGAAGTCCCACCAGCGGGTCAGGACCAGCATGCCGACGACCCCGATGTGCAGCAGCGGCGGCACCCAGGTGAACTCGCCGAGGAAGTCGCGCAGCCACCGCGGCGCGGGCAGGAACCGGTGGCGTACGGCGCAGGAGGTGACGCACCAGAACAGGACGATGGTGGCGGCCCAGGCCAGGCAGCACCACAGGCACAGGGCGTCGATCCGGTACAGGGACTCGAACTGGAGCCAGGACACGAACCCGACGCCGAACAGACAGCCGGCGTCGAAGGCCAGCCAGTACCAGGCGGGGAAGCGGGCGCCGGCCAGCAGGCTCATGCCGACGCAGATCACGACGCCGTAGGCCACCAGGCCCAGCATCGGGTTGGGGAACCCGAACGCCGAGGCCTGGTCGCTCTTCATCACGCTGCCGCAGGACACCACCGGGTTGAGGCTGCACCCGGGCACGAAGTGCGGGTTCTCCAGCAGCTTGAACTTGTCGAGGGTGATGACCCAGGAGGCCAGCAGCCCGGCCGCCCCCGTGATCACCGTCAGTAGCGCGAACCCCCGCCCGGCGCCCGCGGTCCTGGCCATCAGCCGCGCAGGCTGCGGGCCGGCAGCACGACGTGCGCCGCGGCCGTCAGGGTCTCCTCGGCCCCGGCGAAGTCCTTCAGCGCCTCGGGGGTGACGGGCTTGCCGGGCTCGCCCTCGGGCCACGGGCGGGTGGTGAACACCAGGTAGGCGTAGCCGCGTTCGCCGACCGCGGCGAGCCACTCCTCGGGCGCGGGGCACTGGGCGTTGAGCGGGGCCAGGCTGAGCACGGCCTGGCCGGCCTCGACGAGCAGGGTGACGGGCAGGCTGGGCCGGGCGGTGCCGTCCACGAGGTCTCCGCCGACCGGCAGCCCGTTGTTCTCCAGCAGCGTCTCGATCGCGGTCGCGGTGGCCTCGGGACCGCTCTCGGCGTCACCGAGGGAGTAGGCCAGCAGGTAGGGCATGTCGCTGCCGTCGGGGGCCTCGCCGCTCCAGGCCAGCACGACGAGCGTGCCGAGGTCGGCGAGACGGAAAGGGCGGGTTTCGCTGGGGGTTGAGGTCACCGCGCGACCCTATCCACGGGCCGTGGGACGGCCGGGTGCCCGCTCACCCGACCGGCGGACGCCCACCGGCCGGGCCACACGAACGAGGGACGGGCTCAGCTCTGCAGCGGCAGACCGCCCAGCAGGGGGTTGTGCTGGTTGAGGGCGCCGGCCGCGGTCTTGACCGTGTTGAGCGGGGAGCGCTTGTTCTCGGTGTCGAGCACGTTCGACTGGTGCCGCAGCGGCATCGCCTGGTTCAGGTCCAGGCCGTCCTTGGTGATCGTGTTCACGGCGCCGTTGAGGCTGGTGGGCGTGAGGTCGGCGGTGTTGTAGGCGAACGCGGGAGCGGCGACGCCGACGAGAGCCACGGAACCGGCGACGACGGCGACGGCCTTCAGCGACTTCATCATGTTCCTTTCTTCGGCGACTTTCGGCAACGCAAGCCGCCCGGGGGCATTCTGACGCCGTGTCTAACGATGTCCCGACGGGCTGGAAACCCCGTTCCCGGAAGACATATGAGATCCCGGAACACACGGGGAAGGAGCCGGCGGGGAAAGGGCCGGCGGGGAAAGGCCGGAAAAACGGACCGGCCGTCCGCCCGCGGGATGCGCGGTGGGGACGGCCGGCCCCAGGGTGC
>NZ_JBSHBL010000025.1:0-15196 GCF_053611985.1 Streptomyces sp. NPDC054770 | reverse complement strand
TCCGTCTGGTCGCGGGCGGGGTTGGGCCGGGGGTCAACCGGGCTAATAGCGCCACCGGCCGCCCGCCCGGGGGTGGGGCGCGGGGGCCGGCCGGCCGAAGGGAGCAGCCGCCGCGTCAGTCGCTGACGCAGGTGTTGCCGAAGCCGGGGTTCAGCAGGCCGATGACGTCGATGGTGTCGCCGCAGACGTTGACCGGAACATGGACCGGAACCTCGATGACGTTGCCGGACAGCACGCCCGGGGAGTGGGCGGTGGCGCCGTTCGCGCCGCTGTCGGCGGCAGCCACACCGGCACCACCGGCGATGGCCGCGACGGCGGCGGTGGACAGGACCAGGCCCTTCGCGATACGCGACATGGAGAGGTCTCCTTGGGGTCGAAACAAACATTCGGGCGGATGCCCAGCGCTGTGTCAACGCGCGGCACTGCGCCGGGTTGCGCCGCCAAAGGAGTGATCTCCGGGGAGCCGCCTTCACGACTCCGACACACTTGGCGAGTTTTGACGGATTAATACGGATAGCGACTAGAGTCGCACATCTCCTGACTTACCCGTATTGACATCACATCGCACCCTCTCCTTGAAAGAACGAAGCCGGTCATGCGCAATCCCCTGGGCCCGCTGCTGTGCCGTGCGTCGGCGAGCGCGCTCGTCGTCGCCTCGGTCTGGGCACCGGGCACCGCCCGGGCGGCCGCCCCGCCCGCCCCCGAGGCTCCGCGCATCCCCTTCGCCGAGCGCTACCACGCGCTGCTGCACGGCGGTTTCGCCCGTGCGGCCAACGCGTCCGTCAGCTGTCGTACGACGACCGGCGAACTGTCCGAACCGCTCTGCCCGGCCGCGCGGGAGGGCCGGGTCCCGGCGGTGAACGGGGACTTCGAGATGTTCTACGTCGACGTCGACGACGACCCCCTCACCTACAACTCCTCCCGCGCCGAGGTCCGGCTGCCGGCCGGCTCCCGGGTGGCGTACGCGCGGCTGTACTGGGGCGGCAACCTGCTGGCCGGCGAGCAGAAGCCGGCCGCGGACAACGGGCGGGTGCTGATCGCCGAACCCGGCGGCGCGTACAAGGAGGTGCTCGCCGACACGGTCGTGGGCCACCGCGCGGGGCACGGCGCCGACGCCTTCCAGGCCTCGGCGGACGTGACCGGGCTGGTCCGCTCCAGCGGACCCGGACTGTGGACGGTCGGCCAGGTGAACGCGGCCGCGGGCAGGTCCGGGGCCGGTGCCTGGGGCGGCTGGACGCTGGTCGTGGCGTACGAGGACCCGGCACAGCCGCTGCGCACGCTCTCCCTCTGGGACGGCTTCGACTGCCTCGGCACACCGGCCGAGGTACGGCTGAACGGGCTACACGCCCCGCGTGGCGCCGGCGCCCGGGTGGGTCTGGTGGCCTACAACGGCGACCGGGACGGTACCGGCGACTCGCTCACCTACACCACAGCCGGCCACGCACCCGTCCCCCTTCAGGACTCCGCCGACCCGGCCGACGACGTACTCAACTCCACGATCAACGAACCCGGCCCGGTACGCGCCCGGCGTGAGCCCGCGTACGCCAACACGCTCGGCTTCGACTCGGATGTGTTCGATCTAGGTACCGGTCTCGCGCAGGGCGGTGACCAGCTGACCTTCCAGCTCGTTTCCCAGCGCGACGCGGCGTGGGCGGGCGCGCTCTTCGCCGCCGTGGACGCGCCGTAGTACGCCGCGTTCCCGCCCGCAGTCCCGAGCGCGCCCCCCGTGAGCGAGGAATCCGCGTATGCACCGATCAGCCACCGACCCCCGGCCACGGGTCCTCCACCTGGCCCAGCCCGTCGAGGGCGGAGTGGCCCGGGTCGTCCTGGACCTGGCGAAGGCCCAGCTCACGGCCGGTCTGCGGGTCACCGTGGCCTGCCCGGGCGGTGAACTGGCGGCAGCCGCACGGGAGCTGGGCGCCGAGGTGCACGGGTGGCGCGCGGACCGGTCCCCTGGCGCCGGTCTCCCGGGCGAGGTACGACGGCTCGCCCGCCTGCTCGACGAGGTACGGCCCGAACTGGTGCACGCGCACAGCGCGAAGGCGGGACTCGCCGGGCGGCTGGCCGTGCGCGGCCGCGTCCCGACCCTGTTCCAGCCGCACGCCTGGTCCTTCGAGGCGGTCGGCGGGGCCGCCGCCGCGCTGGCGCTGCGGTGGGAACGGTGGGGCGCGCGCTGGGCGCATCGGGTGGTGTGCGTCAGCGAGGCGGAGCGTGCGACCGGCGTGCACGCCGGAATCCGCGCCCGGTACACGGTCGTCCCGAACGGCATCGACACCGAGCACTTCACCCCGGGCTCCCCGGGCGAGCGGCCCGCGGGGGCTCCCCTGGTCGTCTGTGTCGGGCGGCTGTGCCGGCAGAAGGGACAGGACGTGCTGCTGCGGGCCTGGCCCGAGGTACTGCGGCAGCTGCCGGACGCCCGGCTGGTGCTGGTCGGCGACGGACCCGACCGGGACGCGCTGCGCCGACTCGCCCCCGATTCCGTCGAGTTCGCGGGCGCCGTCGCGGATGTCCGCCCCTGGTACCGGGCCGCCGACCTGGTGGTGCTGCCCTCGCGCTGGGAGGGCATGGCGCTGGCCCCGCTGGAGGCGCTGGCCTGCGGGCGACCGGTGCTGGTCAGCGATGTCGACGGCGCCCGCGAGAGCCTGCCGCCCGGCCACGCGGCGCACTGCCTGGTCCCGCCGGGACGGCCGGGCGCGCTGGCCGGGGCCGTCGCCGCGCTGCTCCTCGACCCGGAACTGCGCGTCTCACTCGGCGACCGGGGACGCCGGCACGTCCTGTCCACGCACGATGTGCGGCGCACCGCGGAGGCGGTCGCGGAGCTGTACCGCGAACTCCTCGGCGGGCGGCCGCTGGTGTCCTTCGAGTGCAGGGAGTCCATCCACTCGTGACCGCGGAAAGCACCGTCCCCTCCCCCGGCGCGCAGCCCCGGGACCACGGACTCTCGCCTGTCTCGGTCCTGCCGCCGCGCACCGCCGGCGGCTTCCGGTTCCCGCTGCGGCGGCCGCCCGCACGGCCCGCCTCCCCGGTGCCGCTGCTCGCCGCCGACCTGTGCGCCGCGCTGCTCGGCGCGGCCGTGCTCGACGAAGCCGTGCACCGGCCCGCCCTGGTGGGTCTGCTGATGGCCGGGGCGATACTGCTGCGCCCGCAGACCATCGGGCGGATGACCGGGATCCTGGACGAACTCCCCGCCGTCTGCGGCCGGATCGCGGTCGTCTGGCTGGGCCTGGCCGCGGCCCTCGCCGCCTGGGACCCGGACCGCGCGCTGTCCGCCCGGGTCCTGCTCCTCGGCTTCGCCCTGCACGCGGCGGCGGCCACCGCCAGCCGCGGCCTGGTGCACTGGCGCCGCCGCCGCGCCCTGCTGCGCCGGCCGCGCGCCGCCCTGGTCATCGGCCCGGCCGCCACCGCCCAGCGGGTCGCCGCCGCCGTGCTGCGCCACCCGGGCTGCGGGGTGCGCCCGGTCGGCGTCGTCGCCGAACACCCCGAGGGCCCCGAGGGCCTGCCCGTGCTGACCACCGGCCAGGAGGTCGAGCGGGCCCTCATCCAGAACGGGGTCCGGGCCGTCCTCACCGTCCACCCCGCCGTCCGCACCGAACAGGGCCCGCTGCTGCGGGCGCTGGCCGAGTCGGGCTGCGTGGTGTGGGAGGTCGACGCGGACTCACCGGCGTACGAGATGCGCGACCAGCTCGCCGGGTTCTCCTGCCGCCGGCTGGAGATGGGCTCGCGGCGGCGCGGCAGCATCGGCAAGCGGGTCCTCGACATCGCCGTCTCCGGGGCGGCGCTGGTACTGGCCGGCCCGCTGCTGCTGGTGTGCGCGGCGGTGCTGCGGATCACCGACGGACCCGGGGTCGTCTTCCGGCAGGAGCGGATCGGCAAGGACGGCCGCCCCTTCACCCTGCTGAAGCTGCGCACCCACCGCCCGGTCGACGAGCACGAGGCGGCCACCCGGTGGAGCGTGGCCGGCGAGATCGAGATGAGCCGCTTCTGCCGGTTCCTGCGCGAGACCTCGCTGGACGAGCTGCTGCAGCTGTGGAACGTGCTCTGGGGCGACATGAGCCTGGTCGGCCCGCGCCCGGAACGGCCGTACTTCGTCGGCCAGTTCAGCCAGACCTACCCGGGTTACGCGGCCCGCCACCGGATGCGGACCGGCATCACCGGCCTCGCCCAGGTCAACGGGTTGCGCGGCGACACCTCCATCGAGGACCGGGCCCGCTTCGACAACGCCTACATCGACAACTGGTCGCTGTGGCAGGACATCTGCATCCTGCTGCGCACCGCGGCGGCGCTCGTGCGCCCGACGGGGAGCTGACAATGAGCTTCGCACTGTCGCCGGCCAGGCCGCTGCGGCTGCCACCGGTACTGGCCGCGGTCGCCGTACTCGCGGTCCTCGCGCTGCCGCTCGCCCCGGGCGGCGAGGAGGGCGGCGCCGGGCCCGCCGATGCGGTGTCCGCCCTTGTCGTGCTGTACGCCGCGCTGCGCACGCTCCGGGAGCGGCGGCGCCCGCTGTCCGCCACCGCCGTGGCGGTGCTCGGCATGCCGGTCGTGGGGCTGGCCGTGGCCGCGATGGGCGCGGCCTCGCCGGGCGCCGGGCTGACCGGCCTCGGCCGCTACCTCCAGGTCTTCGTCCTGGTCCCCGCCGCCGTCGTGCTGCTGGTCCGGGACCGCGCCGACTTCCGGCTGCTGGCCTGGTCTTTCGTGGGGCTCGCGGTCTGGCAGGGCGCGGTCGGGGTGCACCAGTACGTCACCGGGACCGGGGCGTCGTACCAGGGCGAGGAGATCCGCGCGGTCGGCACGTTCGGGCCGCAGGACGTGATGGGCATGGCGACCGTCGTGTCGTTCGGTCTGGTGTGCGCGCTCGGGCTGGCGCTCGGGCGGACGCCGGTACGGCAGCGGGTGGCCGCGGGCGCCTGCGCGCTCGGGCTGCTGCTGCCGCTGGCCGTGTCCTTCAGCCGCGGGGCCTGGATCGCGACGGTGCTCACCTGCGGTGTGCAGCTCGCCCTGGCCGGGCTGCGGCGGGCGCTGAAGGTGACCGCGGTCGCGGTCGCGGCCGGTGTGGTGCTGGTGGGCGGCTTCGGGGTCGGTACGGCGATGCTCCAGGAGCGGCTCAGCAGCATCGGGCAGGTCACCGACGCGCCGGACCAGTCGGTGGTCGACCGGTACACGCTGTGGGCGGCGGCGACGGGGATGTGGCAGGAGCATCCGGTGACCGGCGTCGGCCTGAAGAACTTCCCGGCGTACCGGGACGCGCACGCCTCGCTGGCGCTGTCGTCCGGGAGCGACACGGAGGGGGCGGGGGCCGCGTACCGGAAGCAGCCGTTGCTGTCGCCGCACGACATGTATCTGCTGGTGCTCAGCGAACAGGGGCTGCTCGGGCTGCTGGCGCTGGGCGGGAGCTGGCTGGCGTTGCTGGTGTGCGGGCTGCGGGGGCTGTGGCGGGTCCGGGTGGACGGCCGGGGTCTCGACTGTGCGCTGGTGGGGTGCGGGTTGCTGATCTGGCAGCTCGTCGACTTCGCGTACGCCGACATCGGGGGGCCGTCGACCGTTCTGACGGCGGTCGTCTTCGGGGCGGTGGCCTGGTGGGCATTGGTGGGGGCGGAGCGTGTGGAATGACTGTGACGCCGGGGGTGGAAGGGCCGGATGTCGAGTGCGGGCCGGTGGGGGTTGATCGCGCCCACGCGGCGGAGCCGCAAGTGTCACAGCCCCGCGCCCCTGACGGGGCGCCCCCCTCACGGAGTTTCCTGGCCAAGGCAGCCCTCGGCACCGCTGCCTTCTCCGTGCTCGGTTCGTTGCTCGGGCTGATCCGGGACCAGTCCCTGGCCCGGCTGTTCGGGGCCGGGCGGGACACCGATGCGTTTCTTGTCGCGTGGACCGTTCCCGAGTTCGCCGCGACGCTGCTCATCGAGGACGGGCTGGCGTTCGCGCTCGTTCCCGCGTTCAGCAGGGCGCTCGCGCGGCGGGCGCAGGGGGCGCCCGGCGATCCCGTGCGGGCCCTCGTCGCCGGGACGCTGCCCAAGCTGGCGCTGGCGTTCGCCGGCGTCGGCGCCCTGCTGATCGGCGGGGCCCCGCAGCTCGTCGAGGCGCTGGCGCCCGGGCTCCGGGACCCCGCGCTCGCCGTCGGCTGCACCCGGCTGACCGCCACCTGTGTGCTGACCTTCGGGCTGGCCGGGTACTGCAGCGCCGCCCTGCGCGCGCACCGGCGCTTCCTCGCACCGGCCGCGATCTACGTCGCCTACAACGCCGGCATCATCACGGCGATGTTCGCGCTCGGCGGCCACTGGGGCGTCAGGTCGGCCGCGTTCGGGGTGGCGGCCGGGGGCGCCCTGATGGTCGTCGTACAGCTCCCCTCGCTGCTGCGGCAGTTGCGACACAGGCCCAAGGACCGGGAGAGCACGGGGGCCGCCGAGGAACGGCCCCTGAACATCGCGCTGATGGCCACCGTGCTGCTGTTCGCGCTGTGCCGGCAGTCGCAGGTGCTGATCGAGCGGTTCCTCGCCTCGCACCTGCACTCCGGGGCCATCTCGCACCTCAACTACGCGCAGAAGGTCGCGCAGATCCCGATGACCTTGTCGATGATGCTGTGCACGGTCACCTTCCCGGTGGTGGCCCGGGCGCTGGCCGAGGGCGACACCGAGCGGGCCCGGAGCCGGGTGGAGCGGGATCTCTCGGTGGCCGCGAGCGTGGTGCTGCTCGGCACCGCCGTGGTCGTGGCCTGTGCGCCGCAGCTCATCCGGCTGTTGTTCCAGCGCGGGGCGTTCACCGCCGAGGACACCGACGCCACGGCCGGGGTGATGCGGGTCTACGCGCTCGGGCTGCTCGGGCAGACCCTGGTGGGTGTGCTGGTCCGCTCCTACTTCTCGGCGGGGCGCGCCACCTGGTACCCGGTGGGCGCCATGGCCGCCGGGATCGTGGTGACCTCCTGGATCGGCACCCTGACCGTGGGCCGGTACGGCGTCACCGGGATCGCCGCCGCCAACGCCGTCGGCATCACCGCCACCGCCGGGCTCCTGCTGGCCGGCACCGGCCCGCGCAGCGTCCCGATCCGGACCCGGCGGGTGCTGGTCGAGCTGAGCCGGCCGATGCGGGCGGCCGTCGCGGCGACCGCCGTCGGGATCTTCGTCGCCGCACACCCGGCGGACCCGTTCACCGGTCTGGCCGCCGGTGTCACCGCCGTCACCGCCGTCTTCGTCCTGCTCGGCTGGGCCCTGGACGCCCAGGGCTTCGCACCCGCACTCCGTTCCGTAGCCACCGTCACCCGAAGGCTCGCGCATGCCGTCTTCCATTGAGTCCGCCGAGTCCGCCGAGCGGGCCGGACACGTCACCGGCCCGGTCCCCTGGGTCGCCATGTACCACTCCGTGGGCGACTGTTCCGACGATCCGTACCGGATCACCGTCACCCCCGAGCGCCTGGAGAAGCAGCTGGGCTGGCTGCGCCGGCACCGGCTGCGCGGGGTGTCGGTGGCCGAGCTGCTCGCCGCCCGGGCCCGCGGTGAGGGGCGCCGGCTGGTGGGGCTGACCTTCGACGACGGGTACGCCGACTTCCTCGACCACGCGCTGCCCGTCCTGGACCGCTGGGGCTGCGGCGCCACCCTCTTCGTGCTGCCCGGACGGCTCGGCGGCGACAACGCCTGGGACCCGCTGGGCCCGCGCAAGCCGCTGCTCACCGCCGACGGGATCCGGCGGGCGGCCCGGAGCGGGGTGGAGATCGGTTCGCACGGGCTCACCCACGTCGACCTGACGAAGGCCGACGAGGCGACCGTGCGGGCCGAGACCGCCGACAGCCGGGCGCTCCTCGAGGACCTGGTCCAAGCCCCCGTCGAGGGCTTCTGCTACCCCTACGGGACCGTCGACCGGCGGGCCGTGGACGCCGTACGGGACGCCGGGTACGGCTACGCCTGCGCCATCGACCCCGGCCCGCTGGGCGGCCCGCACGCCCTGCCCCGGGTGCACATCGGGCAGAACGACCACGCCCTGCGCCTCTTCCTGAAGTACCGGCTGCACCGGCTGCGCCGCCGTCCCGTCGAGGGGCTGTGAGATGAAGGCCCTTCACGTCATCACGGGCCTCGGGGTCGGCGGTGCGGAGCAGCAGCTGCGGCTGCTGCTGCGGCACCTGCCGGTCTCCTGCGACGTCGTCACGCTCACCAACCCGGGGCCGGTGGCGCACGGCCTCGCCGCGGACGGGGTGCGGGTGGTCCACCTCGGGATGGCCGGGAACCGGGACCTGTCCGCGCTGCCCCGGCTGGTCCGGCTGATCCGCCGGGGCCGCTACGACCTGGTCCACACCCACCTCTACCGGGCCTGCCTCTACGGCCGGATCGCCGCGCGGCTCGCGGGCGTGCGGGCCGTCGTCGCCACCGAGCACTCGCTCGGCGACTCGCAGCTGGAGGGGCGTGAACTGACCTCGGGGGTACGGGCGTTGTACCTGGCGGGCGAGCGGCTCGGGCGGTCCACGGTGGCCGTGTCCCCGACCGTCGCCGAGCGGCTGCGCCGGTGGGGGGTGCCGGGGCCGCGGATCGAGGTCGTCCCCAACGGCATCGACCTGGACCGGTTCCGCTTCGACCCGGCCCGGCGCCGGCGGGTCCGCGACCGCCTCGGCATCCCGCCGGACGCCTGGGTCGTGGGTGCGGTCGGCCGGCTCGCGCCCGGCAAGCGGTTCGGCGTCCTGATCGAGTCTCTGGCCCGACTCCCCGCCGACTCCAGGCTGTTGCTGGTGGGCGGCGGCCCGGAGGAGGACGCCCTGCGGCGCACCGCCCGGGACGCCGGGGTCGCCGACCGGGTCCTGTTCGCCGGCGAGCGGCCCTACGCCTCCGACCGCGCACCGGGCCCCGGCCTCGTACAAGGCCCCCGCCTCGCACCGGACCCCGACCTCCCCGACCTCACCTCCGCGATGGACGTGTTCGCCTCGCCCTCCGCCGAGGAGGCGTTCGGGCTCGCGGTCGTCGAGGCGCTGGCCGCCGGGCTGCCCGTGCTCTACAGCTCCTGCCCGGCGGTCGAGGACCTGCCGTCCGCCGCCGCCCCGGGCGCCCGCCGCGTCGCGGGCGGCGCCGACGCCTACGCCGAGGCGCTGGCCGCCGCCCGGGCCGCCGGACCCGGCCCGCGCAGCGCACCGGACGCCGCCCGTCACTACTGCATCACCCGCAGCGCCGCCCAGCTCATGGACGTCTACGCGGCCGCACTCGCCACCACACCCCAGGGAGCCAGTACGCCATGACCGAGAACACCGTCCGAGCGCCCCGCTCGTTCCCCCGCGCGATCCCGCCCTGGTCGCTGCTGGCGGCCGGGGTCCTCGCCGGCGGGCTGCTGGGCGGCGCCTACGGCGTGGTGACGCCGCCCAGTTACACGGCGACCAGCTATGTCATCGCCGTCCCCGCCGACAAGACCGACACCGCGTCCGCGCAGGGGTTCGCGCAGGCCTACGGCCGGGTCGCCACCCAGCTCGCGGTGCTCGGGGACGCCCAGATGTGGGCCGGGGTACCGCTGAAGACGCTGCAGAACAGCGTGCAGACGGAGACCTCGCCGGACGCGCCGATGGTCGCCGTCTCGGCCACCTCGCCGCACGCCCTGCAGGCCACCGACATGGCCAACGCGGTGGCCCGCTCGCTCATCCAGCACGCCAAGGACACCAGGAACGACACGAACGTCGACCTCCTCCAGTTCTCCCGGGCCCTGAAGCCGACCGCACCCACCTCGGCGTCCTCGAAGGTGACCGGTCTGGTGGGCGCGAGCGCGGGCGGACTGCTGGGCGGTCTGGTGCTCCTGGTTCGGCCCCGGCGCCGGGTGGAGGAGTCCGCCCTGCAGGCCTCGGTGCCCGGACCGGCCCTCGCCGCCGACGTACACGGACAGCTGTGACGACGACGGCCCACCCGACGCTGGCCGCGTACACCACCGAACTCGTCACCGACGAGGGCGCCTTCGCCGGGCTGGCCCCGGCCTGGGGCCGCCTCTACCGGCGGTGCGGCACGGCCACCCCGTTCCAGAGCCACGCCTGGCTGCACTCCTGGTGGCGCTCGTACGGGAGCCCCGGCCGGCTCCGCCTGGTCCTGGTGCGCTACGGCGGCGAGCTGGTCGGCGCCGCCCCGCTGATGCTGGTGCACCGGCCGCTGCCCACGCTGGTGCCGCTCGGCGGGGCGATCTCGGACTACGCGGACGTGCTGCTCGCCGACGCCGACGACGGCCGGGTGGCGGGCGCGCTCACCCGGGAGCTGGCGGAGGCGGCCCGGACGGCGCTGATCGACTTCCGCGAGGTGCGGCCCGGCGGAGCGGCGGAGCGGGTCTACGACCGCTGGCACGGCCCGTGCCGGAAGGTGCCCGACTCGCTGTGCCTGGAGCTGCCGGCCGTGCCGATGGACGAGCTGGTCGCCCGGCTGCCCTCGAACAAGGCCCAGCAGCGGGTGCGCGCCAAGCTGCGCAAGCTGGGCTCGCTCGGGGTGCGCCGGGACGCCGTACCGCCCGACGGGGTGGACGCGGCACTGCGCCGCCTGCTCGATCTGCACCGGCTGCAGTGGCAGGGGCGGAAGGTGACCACCGAGCACCTCCAGTCCCGGTTCCAGGAGCATCTGGTGCGCTCGGTGGGGCCGATGGTGCGGTCCGGGGACGCGGTGGTCACCGAGTTCCGGCTCGACGACGAGGTGGTCGCCGTCGACCTGACCCTGCTGTCGCCGAGCCTCGCCGGCGGCTATCTGTACGGGGCGCATCCCCGGCTGCGGGAGCGCAAGGCGGACGTGGCCGTGATGCTCCTGGACGCCTGCACCCAGCACACCGGCGCCGGCGAGCGGGGCGCGCTGAGCCTGCTGCGCGGCGACGAGCCGTACAAGCACCACTGGCGGCCCCGGCCGGTCGTCAACCAGCGGCTGCTGCTGGCCCGGCGGCGCACCGCACCGCTGCTGACGGCGGCGCTGTGCGACGCCGCCGCCCGGCAGCGGATCAAGGAGGTGCGGCACCGATGGAAGGAACGCCGGCAGGAGTAGGGGGTGTCCGGCGGGCGCGGCTACCAGTCGAGGCCGATGCAGAGCTGCCCGCCGAGCCAGTACTCGACCCAGTCGCCCAGGTCCATCGGCGTGCAGTCGGACGCGGGCGTGGCGGCGGCCGTGGCGGTCGGCTTCGGGCTCGGGGCCGGGACCGAGACGTCCGGCGACGGGGTCGAGGTCGGTGCCGGGGTCGTGGCCGGCGTTGGTGTCGAGGCCGGGGCCGAAGTCGGGGCGTCGGTGCGGCCGAAGAGGGCCGCGCGGTAGACGCGCGAGGAGAGCGGGTTGGCCGAGCACTGCCAGACACCGTGCGGGCAGTAGTCGGTCAGCGTGTTGTACAGCGGCTTGTGCTCGTCCATCCAGGCGAGCATCCGCCGCATGTACTCGGCGTTGTCACCGTTGCGGAAGAGACCCCATTCCGGAAAGGAAATGGGTTTTCCGTGGGCCTTCGCGAAATCGACGTGCTGCTGCAGCCCATAGGGCTCCCGCACCTCCTGGTCGAAGGAGAGTCCGGCCGGCTGGTCGTACGAATCCATACCGATGATGTCGACCGTGGCGTCCCCGGGATAGCACTCCGTCCACGGTACGGCGTCGCGGCCCCGGCTCGGCGTGAAATCGAACCGGAATTTCTGGCCCGGCACCGCACGCATGGTGGTGACGATCCTGTTCCAGTACGTCTTCCAGGCCTCCGGGTCCGGCCCGCAACGATGGGTGTAGGTAATGCCGTTCATCTCCCAGCCGAGCACGATGACCGTGTCCGGCACGTCCAGTCTCACGAGCCGCTCGGCCAGGGCCCGGAAGTGGTGATCGAACTGCCCGGCCGCGCCCTGCCACAGCAGCGACCGGACCTCGCCGTCCCCGATACCGTCCTCGTTGCGCTCCTGCATGGGCACGTTGAGGACGAGCGTC
This sequence comes from Streptomyces sp. NPDC054770, assembly GCF_053611985.1. NCBI lineage: Bacteria > Bacillati > Actinomycetota > Actinomycetes > Kitasatosporales > Streptomycetaceae > Streptomyces > Streptomyces sp. NPDC054770. The sequence goes on along the minus strand of NZ_JBSHBL010000025.1, from coordinate 3,329 downwards.
CGGTCGGCCTTCTCCCGTCGCCAGTGTGCCCAGACGTCCAGGAAACCGGGGGCGCCCTCGATGTCGGACCAGCGGTTTCCGGGCAGATACGTGTGCGCGACCTTGAGCTCGGTGCCGCCGAGCCAGCTGCTCAGCTGGACCATGCGGGCCACCCCGAGGGGCCCGGAGTCGAGGAAGGCCCCGAAGGCCGGCGGCGTCGCCTTGGCGGGCTCGGCCGCTGACGGCGTGGGACTCGCCGGTACCGGCAGGGGAGCCGCCGACGGCGGGACGGACGTCGTGGGTGTGGCGGCCGGCGTCGGGTCGGTGACCCGCACCGTCCCCGGACCCGCGGCGAATCCCAGACCGGCCGTCAGGGTCGCCGAGACGAGGACCGCCGCCGCGACCACGGCCAGACGAGACGACCGGGACCTCGGCCGCTTTCTGCGCTGTGGAGCCATGCCTGTTCCTTTCTCGGCGAGTTGTCGTCCGTTCGCTCGTCCGCTCGGAAAAACCCGGTCACTGACACTCAGTCATATCAATATGAATTTCGCCAGTGCGGTTGCGGCTTTCGGGTGCCCGCCACCTCCGCACGGGTGAACCGACGCAAAGGAAAAGGTCCGTGTCGCTGCTAGACATCCGGGTTCCCGCGGTTCTGCTGCGGATCGACCGGAATCCCTTTCACCACGGCACCCTGGGAGCCGTACGCTCACTCGGCAGAGCCGGGGTGGACGTCCACGTGGTCGCCGACTCCGCCGGGAGTCCGGTGCGCAGGTCCCGTTACGTACGGCAGCTGCACCCGCCGCCGGCGCCGGACGCGTCGCCCGCCGAGGTGGTGGCCGTGCTGCGCCGGGTGGCGGCACGGATCGCCCGTCCGGCGGTGCTGATCCCGATGGACGACGCGAGCGCCATCGCGGCCGGCCGGTTCCGCGAGGAGCTCGCGCCCTCCTACCTGCTCCCGCAGCAGCCCGGCACCCTGGCCGAACGCGTCGCCGACAAGGCCGAGTTGGCCGAGGTGTGCGCGGCGGCCGGGATCCCGCACCCCGAGACGCTGGTCCCGGACAGCGCCGAGCAGGCGGCCGCCGCGGCCTGGCGGCTGGGGCTGCCGGTGATCGCCAAGTGGAGCCGGCCCTGGCTGGTACCGGCCGGGTCCGGACTGCGCAGCACGGTCGTGGTGCGCTCGGCACGGGAGGCGCGGGAGCTGTTCCTGCGGGCGGAGGAGGCGGGCAGCAGGCTGCTGCTCCAGGAGTTCCTGCCGCCGGGCCCGGACCGCGACTGGTTCTTCCACGGCTACGCCGACCGCACCGGGGCGGTGCGCGCGGGCGGGCCCGGCCGCAAGCAGCGGTCCTGGCCGCGCGACGCCGGACTGACCGCGGTGGGCCGGTGGACGCCCAACCCGCAGGTCCAGGCGCCGGCCGAGCGGCTCATCGGCGAGCTGGGCTTCCGGGGCATCTTCGACCTGGACTTCCGGCGCTGCGGCCGCACCGGCCGCTACCACCTCCTCGACTTCAACCCCCGGCCGGGCGCCCAGTTCCGGCTCTTCGCCGACAGCACCGGCCTGGACGTCGTACGCGCCCTGCACCTGGACCTGACCCACCGTCCGCTGCCCGCCGGGATGCCGCTGGCCGGGCGGGCGTTCGTGGTGGAGAACTACGCGCCGCTGAGCGCGCTGCGCCCGGCGCCGCGCGGCCGGGAACTGGCCTGGAGCGCGCCGGACGACCGGGGTCCTGGCCTGGCGATGTGGGGGCTGTGGGGCCGGCATGTGACGGACCGGCTCCTGGACCGGCTCGTGGACCGGGTGCGCCGCGGGGCGGCCGCCTCGGTGGCGCATCCGCACTCCCCCGTGGTCCGCCAGGCCGGACAGCCCTCGGTGGCCGCCGTCCCGGCCGAGGAACTCTCCGGGGTGTCCGGCGGGTCCGGCCTCCCCGGTCAGCCCGACCGGTCCGACCGGTCCGACGACGAGAAAGCGAGCAGCTGCTGATGTACGACCTGCTGGTGGTGGGCGCGGGCCCGTACGGCCTGTCCATCGCGTCCCACGCCGCGGCGGCGGGCCTGAACGTGCGGGTCTTCGGTCGCCCGATGGCTTCCTGGCGCGACCACATGCCCCGCGGGATGTTCCTCAAGTCCGAACCGTGGGCCTCCAACCTGTCGGACCCCGAGGCGCGTTGGCGGCTGGACGTGTACTGCGCGGGCCGCGGGACCGAGGCCCGGCACGGGCAGCCGATCCCGCTGGACATGTTCGCCGAGTACGGCCTGTGGTTCGCCCGCAACGCCGCCCCGCCCGTCGACGAGCGCACGGTCACCCGCGTGGCACCGCGCACCGGCGGCTTCGAGGCGACGGCCCAGGACGGCGAGACCCTGCGCGGCCGAACCGTCGCCCTCGCGATCGGGGTGCTGCCGTTCGTCGAGATCCCCGCCGCGCTGCGCGGTCTGACCCCCGACCTGGTCTCGCACAGCAGCCACCACGCCGACCTGGACCGCTTCGCGGGCCGGGACGTCACGGTGATCGGCGGCGGTCAGGCGGCCCTGGAGACGGCCGCGATCCTCGCCGAACTGGGCAGCAGGGTACGGGTGCTGGTGCGGGCCGACCGGCTGTACTGGAACGAGATGCCGCCGCCCTGGGAGCGCCCCTGGTGGCAGTCGGTCCGCGCCCCGCACAGCGGGCTCGGCCCCGGTTGGCGCAACTGGTTCTACTCCGAGCGGCCCGGCCTGTACCGGCGGCTCGCCGAGCCGACCCGGACCCGGATCGCGGCGAGCGCCCTCGGCCCGGCCGGTGCCTGGTGGGTGCGGGAGCGGGTGGAGTCCGGGGTGGAGGTGCTGCTCGGCCGCGAGGTCACGGCGGCGCGCGCGACGGCGGGCGGGGTACGCCTGGACACCGCGGTGCGCGGCGGCGGGGTGGGCACCCTGGAAACCGAACACGTCATCGCGGCCACCGGGTTCAGGGCGACCCGGGAGCGGCTCGGGCTGCTGGCCGGCGACCTGCGTACGACGCTGGTGACCGGGGCCGACGGGGCGCCCGAGGTGGGCCGGGACTTCGAGTCGTCGTATCCCGGGCTGTTCCTGGCCGGTCTGGTCACGGCGGCGGGCTTCGGTCCGGCGATGCGCTTCGTGCACGGCGCCGGCTTCACCGCCGAGACGCTGGTGCGCGGGGTACGGCGGCGGCTGCGCTCGGGGCCGGCCGGCTGGGGCGTCCCGGCGGGGCGGCGGGAGTCCGCGCCGGACACGGTGGGCAGCTGACGGGCGGGTGCCGGACGCCCGGGCGTCCGGCACCCCGCTTCCGCTACGGCCGTCGGGAGGCCGCCCGGCCCCGGCGGTACAGGAACGCGCCACCCGCGCCGAGCGCGGCGCAGACG
>NZ_JBSHBL010000024.1:0-125962 GCF_053611985.1 Streptomyces sp. NPDC054770 | reverse complement strand
CCACTAATATCTACGGCACCTGCCCATGGTCATATCATCCACCTGGTCGTGGGTGACGTACAGGATCGAGACGTCGGGCAACTCGCGGTGCAGCCGCGCCAGTTCGGCGCGGCCAGGCCGCGAACATCCCGGGGGAGCTGACCTTCTCCCTCAACCAGCGCCTGGTGGACGACATTTCGCTGGTCACCGACGAACAGATCGGGGACGCGATGCGGTTCGCCTTCGAGCGCCTGAAGACCGTCCTGGAGCCGAGCGGCGCCAGCGGCCTGGCCGCGCTGCTCGCCCATCGGGTGGCGCCGCTGCCGCGCCGGATCGGGGTCGTCCTGTCCGGCGGCAACGTGGGCGCGGAGCGGTTCGCGGAGATCATCGCCGGCTGACCGGCAAGGGCGGCCCCACCGGGGCCGCCCCGGCGGGAACTCAGCAGTCGCGGAACTCCGGCGACTGGTTGAGGATCTGTGCACGCGCCGAGGTGAACCGGGTGTGCGCCTGGCCGCCCCGCGCCCCGGGCGGGAACACCGCGACCCGGTGGCAGTTCTGGAAGGCGAGGGCGACTTCGAAGTGCCGCTCCAGGCCGCCCCGGATCGCGTCGGAGGACAGCGCCCGCAGCAGCTGCCCGCGCTCCCGCTCCGAGGGCGGCGGGGTCTGGTTGTCCGCGAACTCGGCGGCGCCGCCGCGCAGTTCGGCGGCCAGGCGGGCGACGAGGTCGTACGCGTACGGCAGTGAGGTGCGGACGGTTTCGATGAAGTCCTCCTCCCGCACCGCGCCGTTCTCGGCTTCGGCGAGCAACTGCGGGGAGACGTCGAGAGACATGTGGCGGTGTCCTGTTCTCTGAGGATGAGTTGCCGAAAAGAAAAGAAGGGAAATGAAGGGAAAGGGGGGCCGGGGTCTCAGGCGAAGGCGGGCAGTGCCGCCGGGCCGTGCCGGAAGTCCGGATCGACCTGGGTTGCCAGATCCCGGCCGGTCGCCGCGTCGGCCCAGGCGGCGGCATTGCGCAGATGGAACTCCACGGCGTGCCGCTGGAAGGCGTCCCAGTCCTTGCCCCGGCCGTCCACGGCGGCCCGCAGCCGGTCCAGGGCCCGGGAGTTGGGCGGCTCCAGCACGCCGCTGCCACGCCCCTGTTCCTGGGCGCGGACGTACGGCGACAGCTCGCAGTGGGCCAGCAGGTCCTCGCCCACCCGCTCGCGCAGGAAGGCGAGGTCGTCCGCGCCGGTCACCTTGTTGCCGACCACGGCGACCGGGATCCCGAACTCGGCCGCGTGGTCCCGGTACTGGCGGTACACGGACAGGCTCTTGCGGGTCGGTTCGACCACCAGGAAGGTCATGTCGAAACGGGTGAACAGACCGGAGGCGAAGGCGTCGGCGCCGGCCGTCATGTCGACGACCACGTACTCGCCGGGGCCGTCCACCAGATGGTTGAGGTACAGCTCCACCGCGCCGAGCTTGGAGTGGTAGCAGGCCACCCCGAGGTCGCTCTCGGCGAACGCCCCGGTGACCATCAGCGGCACCCCGCCGATCTCCTGGACGTGCCGGGAGTGCACCTCGTCGTCGCCCAGCAGCCGCAGCAGCCGGGAGCCGCGCCCCGGCGGGGTCGTCTTGACCATGGCCTCCCGGGACGCGATCCGCGGGTTGGCGCCGCGCAGGTAGTCCTTGATCTCACCGGTCCGCGCGCTGAGCGGGGGCGCCGTGAACGGCTCGTCCTCGTCGAGGCCGAGGGCGTGGGCCAGGTGCTGGTTGATGTCACCGTCGATCGCGACGACGGGCGCGCCGGACCGCGCGAGATGACGGGCGAAGAGGGCCGACAGGGTCGTCTTGCCACTGCCGCCCTTGCCGACGAAAGCAACACGCATCGTCAGTCGCCCCTCCTTTTGAAAATGGATTTCATGACCATAGGTTGGAGGGGGGCGTCGGCAGTGTCAAATCGGGGTGGCCCGACCGGGTTACGGGACCCGAGTGGTTGACGGAGCCGCAGGTCCGGCGGGGTGCGGACGGCCGCCGTCGGGGCCCGCCGTCCCGATCCCGTCTGATCATTCGTTCTTGACCGCTGTCACCGGCCGACCTAGCCTCCAGCCAACACACCTGGACAGATGGGCCGACGATGGCGGACACACGGGAACCCGGCAGACAGCTCCAGGTCGAGACGCACGGGCTCGACGTGATCGGCGACGCCGACCGCAAGGGCACCCCGCGCACCCTGTTCTGGCCCTGGTTCGGCGCGAACGTCTCCGTCCTCGGCATGAGCTACGGCGCCTTCGCGCTCGGCTTCGGCATCTCCTTCTGGCAGGCCCTGGCCGCCGGAGTCCTCGGCATCCTCGCCTCGTTCCTGCTCTGCGGGTTCATCGCGGTCGCCGGAAAGCGGGGCTCGGCACCCACCATGGTGCTCAGCCGGGCCGCGTACGGCGTCCGGGGCAACCGGCTGCCGTCGGTGGTCTCCTGGGTGCTCACCGTCGGCTGGGAGACCGTCCTGATCGCCCTCGCCACCATGGCCACCGCGACCGTCTTCACCCGGCTCGGCTGGGGCGGCGGCAACGGGACCGAGGTGGTCGCGCTGATCGTGGTCTGTGCGCTGACCGTGGCCGGCGGGGTGATGGGCTTCGACCTGATCATGCGGTTGCAGACCGTGATCACCGTGGTGACCGGCGTTCTCACCGTCGTCTACGTCGTCCTCGTCGCCGACCACATCCACTGGACGGCGGTCAGCGCGGTCCCGTCCGGCACCGCGCAGGAGTTCATCGGCGCGCTGGTGTTCATGATGACCGGCTTCGGCCTCGGCTGGGTCAACGCGGCCGCCGACTACTCGCGTTACCTGCCGCGCGGCTCCTCCAGCCGGGGCGTGATCGGCTGGACCACCTTCGGCGGCTCCGTCGCACCGCTGCTCCTGCTGGTCTTCGGCCTGCTGCTCGCGGGCTCCTCCGAGACCCTGAACAAGGCGATCGCGGCCGACCCCATCGGTGCGCTGACGACCATCCTCCCCACCTGGTTCCTGGTCCCGTTCGCCGTCGTCGCCGTCCTCGGCCTGGTCGGCGGCGCGGTCCTGGACATCTACTCCTCCGGCCTGGCCCTCCTCTCCGCCGGCCTGCCCGTGCCCCGCTACCTCGCCGCCCTGGTCGACGGCGTCCTGATGATCGCCGGGTCGGTCTACATCGTCTTCTTCGCCGACGACTTCCTCGGCCAGTTCATGGGCTTCCTCACCACCCTCGGCGTGCCGATCGCCGCTTGGTGCGGGATCATGCTCGCCGACCTGGCGCTGCGCCGCCGCGACTACGACGAGGCCGACCTCTACCGCCCCGCCGGCCGCTACGGCGATGTCCCCCTTCTGCCCCTCCTCCTCACCCTGGCCGCCACCGCCCTCGGCTGGGGCCTGGTCACCAACACCGCCGCGAGCTGGCTGACCTGGCAGGGCTATCTGCTGGGCCCGCTGGGCCTCGGCGGCAAGTCGGGCGCCTGGGCGTACGCCAACCTGGGCGTCCTGGCCGCCCTGGCGCTCGGCTTCCTCGGCACCCTGGCGCTGGGCCGCGGCCGGGTCCGGGCCCAGGAGAGCCTGCCCGCCGGCGTCCCGGCGGCAACCGGATGACCACCTCGCCCGGCCTCCTGGCCGTCATCGACATGCAGCACGTCTTCGCCGACCCGACCAGCCCCTGGGCCGCCCCGCGCTATGCCGAGGCGGCGGCGGGCGTACGGCGCCTGCTCCCGGCGTTCGGGAACCGCACGGTCTTCACCCGCTTCGTCGCCCCCGCACACCCCATCGGGGCCTGGCAGGCCTACTACGACCAGTGGCCCTTCGCGCGCCGGCCCCCGGACGCCGGACTCTGGCGCCTGACGGACGACTTCCCCGACCGGGCCGAAATCGTCCTGGAGGCCCCGACGTTCGGCAAGTGGACCCCCGAACTCGCCGCCCTGGCCGCCCCGCACGGCCGCCTGGTCCTGGCCGGCGTCAGCACCGACTGCTGCGTCCTGTCCACCGCCCTGCCCGCGGCCGACACCGGCATCGAGGTCCTGGTCGTCGCGGACGCCTGCGCGGGCGCCGACGACGACTCCCACACGAAGGCCCTGCACCTGCTGGACCTCTACCGCCCCCTGATCCGGGTGACGACCACCGCCGAACTGCTGGGCTAGTCCCAGCGGGACACCTCCACGTTCTCCAGGATGCCGAGGGCGTCCGGGACCAGGACGGCGGCCGAGTAGTAGGTGGTGACCAGGTAGGAGGCGACCGCCTGTTCGTTGATCCCCATCAGGCGGACGCTCAGGCCAGGCTCCGTCTCGTCCGGCAGGCCCGTCTGGAGGAGGCCGATCACGCCCTGGTTCTGCTCGCCGGCCCGCAGCGCGATGATGGAGGAGGTACGGGCCCCGGTCACCGGGATCTTGCCGCACGGGAGCAGCGGGACGCCCCGCCAGGCCGGGAGGTGGTGGCCGCCGAGCTCGACGCCGCCGAAGTACAGGCCGCGCTTGTTGCACTCCCGGCCGAACGCGGCGATCGCCCGCGGATGGGCGAACAGGTGCGTGGTGTCGCGCCGCATGGCGAGGAGTTCGTCGAGGTCGTCGGGGGTCGGCGGGCCCGCGTGGGTGGAGATCCGCCGGCCGTGGTCGGCGTTGTGCAGCAGGCCGAAGTCCCGGTTGTTGACCAGCTCGTGCTCCTGCCGCTCCCGCAACACCTGGACGGCGAGCCGGAGTTGGTGCTCGGTCTGGTCCATCGGCTTGCTGTAGAGGTCGGCCACCCGGGTGTGCACGCGCAATACGGTCTGCGCGAGGCTCAGTTCGTACTCGCGTGGCGCCGGCTCGTAGTCCACGAAGGTGTGCGGGATGTCCGGCTCGCCGGTGTGGCCCGCGCTGAGCGCGATCTCGGGCTCGCCGAAGGTGTTCGTCTCCCGGTGCCCGTCCAGCCGGGCCAGCTCCACATGGGCCCGCAGGTCGGCGTGCCGGCCCACCACCTCCTGGTACGCCGTGTGCGGCAACGCCAGCACGGTGGTGGCCGTCGCCGCTCGGGCCGTGAACTCCCAGGCGCCGTCGAGTCCGGCGAGCACCCGGCCGCCGAAGGTGTCGCCGTCCGCGAGGAGTCCGACGACCGCCTCGTCACCGTAGGGACCCGCCCCGACCTGCTCCACCTTGCCGTGCGCGATCAGATAGACATGGTCGGCAGGACGGCCGGCCGTCGCGATCACCTGCCCCGGTTCGTACTCCCGCTGCTCGAACCGCGCGGCCAGCGCCTGCAGCGCGGTGCCGTCCTCGAAGCCGCGCAGCAACGGCAGCTCGCCCAGTTCGGCGGGGATCACCGCGACCTGCGCGCCGGTCTGCACGAAGGTCACCCGGCCGTCGCCGACCCGGTACGAGAGTCTGCGGTTGACGCGGTAGGTGCCCCCGGGCACGTCCACCCACGGCAGCGTCCGCGTCAGCCACCGTGAGCTGATCTCCTGCATCTGGGGTGTGGACTTGGTCGTCGTGGTGAGATTCCGTGCCGCGGCGGTACCGAGGCTCTGCTGCTCCCGCTCCTCGGCGCCCGCCGGGGGCGTCGTACCGGTCTCGACCGACATCGCTCTTCCTTCTCTCGTGGCGCACTCTCATGGCGCACTCTCGCGTCGCGCTCCCGTGTCACAGAGGTGACGCGACGCACACGAACCGTCACCTTCCGCGGCTACCCCTACCCCCGGACCCGCGCCACGAGTGATGCCGGGAGACGGAGCGCGAGGCACGTGCCACGGGGAACTGCCCCCGCACCACCCCCCGCACCACCCCTCACTCCGCCCGGCCCCCCGGGTGGTCGTGCATGCCCCGGCGCGCACCGGGTACGCGTGCCGTGGCCGCCCGGTGACCTGCCGGTCCTGCGGCCTGTACCACCACCGCTACCTTGGGATCTGCCATGGAGACACCCGCACACGACGACTTCCCGACGCCGGCCCAGCGGGCGCTCGACACGCTGGCCGTGAACGCCGAGGACCACGACGCCCTGGACACGCTCGCGCACAGCGACGTTCTGGTCCCGGTGCCGGACGATGCCGCGGAGGCGGCCGACCCCGCGATGATCGCCCTGCCCGTCCTGGAACGCCCCGACGGCGACCCCGTCGTCCCCGTGTTCACCTCCGAGGGGGAGCTGACCGGCCTGCTGCCGACGGTCTCCCGCTACCGCGTGGTGCCGCTCGGCGCGCTCGCCTCGCAGTGGCCCCAGGACAACCTCTCGCTCGCCATAGACGGCAGCTCGGCGCACGCGCTGACACTCACCTCGGAGGGAGTGCGCACCCTGCTGGCCCGGCCGGCGGGCTGAACGAAGGGCTCCGGTCACCGGGAGGCCGCCGTGCGGGCCAGAATGGCGCCATGGAATGGATCTCCGGGGTGGCCGGGGGACTGGTACTGATCCTGGTCCTGCGCAGCATCCTGCGCACGCTCGTGGTCCCCCGGGGCCTGTACTCCGTACTGGTGTACCGGCTGTGGTGGGGTCTGCGGCGCGTGCTCTGCTTCACCGCGCACCGGGGCGGCTACCGGGCCATCGACCGCGCGCAGACCTGGCTCGCCCCGCTCATGCTGGTCGGCATGCTCGCCGCCTGGCTCGGCGGGGCGTTCCTCGGCTTCGGCATGCTGCTGTACGCCTTCTCCCCGCTGTCCTGGAGCATCGCGTTCCGGGAGGCGGGCTCCAGCCTGTTCACCCTCGGGTTCGCCAGCGGCGCCCGGCTGCGGCTGTCCGCACTCGACTTCGTCGCCGCCGCCACCGGCCCCGTCGTCATCGCGCTCCAGATCGCCTACCTGCCCACGCTGTACGCCGCCTACAACCGCCGCGAACTGGAGGTCACCCTCCTCCAGTCCCGGGCCGGCGAGCCCGCCTGGGGGCCGGAGATCCTCGCCCGGCAGTGGCTGGTCGACACCGAGACCGCGCTGCCCGAGCTGTACCGGTCCTGGGAGCGGCTGGCCGCCGACATGGGGGAGAGCCACGCCACCTACCCGGTGCTGCTGGCGTTCCGCTCGCCCCGCCCCTACCGCAGCTGGCTGGTCGGCCTGATCGCGGTCATGGACGCGGCGGCCATACAGCTGGCGCTCGCCCCGCGCAGTGCCCCGCCGGAGGCCCGGCTGGTGCTGCGTGCCGGGTTCACCGCGCTGCGGGACATCGCCGCCTCCGTGCGGGCGACCTTCGACTCCGACCCGGCCCCGGACGCCCCCATCCAGCTGACGTACGGCGAGTTCGAGGAGGCCGTGACCATGCTGGAGAAGACCGGTTTCCGGGCCGAACGCGGCACCGCGGAGGCCTGGCCGCACTTCCACGGCTGGCGGGTCAACTACGAGGCGGTCGCCTACGAGCTGTGCCGCCGCTGCGACGCCGTACCGGCGCTGTGGACCGGTGGCCGCGATTTCCCGTCGGAGCCGATTCCGCCGCGGCGCCCGGTGGACCGGCAGCCTTCCGAAGGACGGCCGGAAGTTCCCCCGGACCGCGCGTAGCCCGGCGCATCCTGAGGGAAGATCCCAGCAGGGGGCGGGGAGACCGAGAGGGGCGGATCGTCGTGAGGGTTGTCCTGCTGGGCACCGCCGCCGGCGGTGGATTCCCGCAGTGGAACTGCGCGTGCGCGCTGTGCGCGGCCGCCCGGGACGGCAAGCTGCCCGCCCGGACCCAGGAGTGCGTCGCCCTGACCGGCAACGGCCGGGACTGGTGGCTGCTCAACGCCTCCCCGGACATCCGCGCCCAGCTCACCGCCACGCCCGCGCTGTGGCCGGGACCGGTCCCCGGGGACAGCCCGGTGCGCGGCGTGCTGCTCACCGACGCCGAGGCCGACCATGTCACCGGCCTGACCGTGCTGCGCGGGGCGCCGGACCTCAAGGTGTACGCGGCCCCGCCGGTGGGGACGGTGCTGGCGCCCGCCCGGGCCGCCCTCGACCGCTACGCCCCCTGGGAGTGGGCCGACAGCCTGGCCGACGGCGGCTTCGTGCTGGCCGGCGGCCTGGTCGTCACCGCCCACCCGGTCGGCGCCAAGGTCCCGGCGTACGTCCCGGCCGGGCTCGCCGAGGCCGACGGCCGCTGGGTCACGGCGTACCGCGTCGAGGACCTGGCCACCGGGGGAGTGCTGCTCTACGCCCCCTGCGTCGGCGCCTGGAGCGACGTCCTGGACGAGCTGTGCGCGGAGGCCGACTGCGTGCTGCTGGACGGCACCTTCTTCACCGCCGACGAGACGGGCACCGCGGTCCGGTCCGCTCCCGGGCAGGCGGCGACGGGCCATCTCCCGGTCTCCGGCGCGCACGGCAGCCTCGCCGCCCTCGCCCGCCACCCCCGCACCCGCCGCATCTACACCCACCTCGACAACACCAACCCCCTGGTCGACCCGGCGTCCAGGGCCCGCGCCCAGGTGGCCGCGGAGGGCGTCGAGGTCCTCCCCGACGGGATCGAGTTCGCGCTCTAACGGCTCTCCGGGCCTTCGAGCATCCGCTCCAGCACCGCCCGCTGCAACGGCCGTACCTCGGCGTGCAGGGCGCGGCCCTTGGCGGTGAGCGCGACCCATACGCCCCGCCGGTCCTCGACGCAGACCGACCGCTCCACCAGGCCGTCCTTCTCCAGCCGCCCGATCAGCCGGGAGAGCGCGCTCTGGCTCAGATGGACCCGCCCCACCAGGTTCTGCACCCGGCAGTGGTCCCCCTGGGCCGGGGCCTCGGCGGCGAGCAGGTCCAGCACCTCGAAGTCACTCGCGCCCAGCCCGTGCGGATGCAGCACCCGGTCGATCTCGCACATCGTGCGCGCGTGCACCGACAGGATGCCCCGCCACTGTTCCTCGAGCCGGGCCTCGGCCGTCTTCACTGCCATACCCGCACCGTAACACCGATCAAGCCAATTGTTGAGTGCGCAACTAGTGCGGGTGCAAGCAGTCGGCCGGTCCTCAGCCCACCGGGTCCTGGAGCAGACCCACCATGTTGCCGTCGGCGTCCTTCACCGAGGCCACCAGCCGGCCGTTGCCGACGTCCCGCGCGTCCTGGACCAGCTCGGCGCCTGCCGCCAGCAGCGCCGCGAGCCGCTCCCGCAGATCGGTGACGTGCCAGAACGGCGTCGGCCCGGTCAGCCCCTGGGCATGCCCGTTCGGGTCGAGGCCGACGTCCTGCCCCGCCGCCTTGAACCCGATGTAGTACGGCTCGTCGGCATACGGCTCGACGCCCAGCAGCGCGCCGAACAGGGCCTTGGCCCGCGCCGCGTCCTTCACGGGGTAGATGATCGTCTGCACGCCTGCGGTCATGGGTCCTTCTCCTTCTGAGGTGCGTGACCCGACGGGTTCCCGCCGGTGGTCTCACGCTAGGACCGGGGAGCCCGCCCCGGCTTCTTCGATCCTGACCGGTTGCGGACTCCCCGCGGGTCACTCGTTGCGCAGCACCTCCGCGACGGTGAGCCGGGCCGCCCGCCGCGCCGGGACCAGGGCACCCACCACGGTGATCACCAGACCCGCCAGCGCCACTCCGGCCAGCTTCGGCGCGTGCCAGACGTCCGTCATGTACGAGGGCAGGGTGATGTCGATCCCCGCGGCCATCCGCGGGACAGCCGGGGGACACGACGTGGTGGCGGCACTGCTCGCGGTGGCGGGCGCGGCCGTCGTGGTGCTGACGGTGGCGCTGCTGCGCACCCGGCGCCGGTGGCGGGCGGCCGTCGGGGAGCGCGGCTGGCTGCTGGAGCGGGAGCGGGAGAGCGCCGCCGAGGCCGCGATCGCGGCCGAACGCGACCGGATCGCCCGCGAGTTGCACGACATCGTCAGTCACAACGTCAGCCTCATGATGGTCCAGGCGAGCGCCGCCCGCGAGGTGCTCGGCACCATGCCCGACGAGGCCGCGACCGCCCTGCGGGCCGTCGAGGACGCCGGGCGGGGCGCGATGACCGACCTCAGACACCTCCTGGGACTGCTGGCTCCCGCACCGGACGGGCAGGACGGCCCGGTGAGCGCCGGCGGTTCCGGCCCCGGTCTCGGTACTGGCCTCGCCCCGCAGCCCGGCCTCGACCGGCTCGGCCACCTCGTCGACCGGATCTCGTTCGCCGGCCTGCCCGTCGAGGTCCGCATCTCCGGCGAACCGCGGCTGCTGCCCCAGGGCATCGATCTGACCGCCTACCGCATCGTCCAGGAGGCCCTGACCAACGCGCTCCGGCACGGCGACGGCGGCAAGGCCGAGGTGACCGTGCGCTACGCCGACCACGCCCTGCGGGTCGAGGTGCTCAACACCGGCCCCAGCGTGCTCACCGGCACCGTTCCCGATGGACCGAGACGCCCGGCCGACGGCACCGGGCGCGGTCTGCCCGGCCTGCGCGAGCGGGTCGCCGTCCACGGCGGTGACCTGGACGCCCGGCGAAGACTCGGCGGCGGCTACCGCGTCCGCGCCCGTATCCCGCTGGACCGCCCATGACCACGGACACGCCGCGCGTCCTGATCGCCGACGACCAGACGCTCATCCGCACCGGCTTCCGGCTGATCCTCACGGTCCGGGGCATCGAGGTGGTGGGCGAGGCCGCCGACGGCGCCGAGGCGGTCGCCGCCGTCCGGGAGCTGAAGCCGGACGTCGTGCTGATGGACATCCGCATGCCCGCCATGGACGGTCTGGAGGCCACCCGCCGGATCCTGGCCGACGCCCCCGGCTGCCGGGTGCTGATGCTGACCACGTCCGACCTGGACCGGTACGTGTACGAGGCGCTCGCGATCGGGGCCAGCGGCTTCCTGCTGAAGGACGTCACCCCGGAGCACCTGGCGGCGGCCGTCCGGCTCGTCGGCACCGGGGACGCCCTGCTGGCGCCGCAGATCACCCGGCGCCTGGTGGAGCGGTACGCGGCCGGGGCCGGGCGGGCGAGTCGCTGCCCGCCGATCTGGCCGCGCTCACCCCACGCGAACGGGAGGTGCTGACGCTGATGGGCCGCGGTCTGTCCAACACGGAGCTGGCCGCCGAGCTGACGTTGAGCGAGGCCACGGGCAAGTCCCATGTGGCGCGCATCTTCGCCAAGCTCGGCCTGCGCGACCGCGCCCAGGCGGTCGTCCTCGCCTATGAGACGGGGCTGGTCAGACCGGGGGAGCGCTGACCAGCCCGGCGTCCTCAGGCCGAGTCGCGTACCACCAGCTCGGTCGGCAGGATCACCGCCGCCGGGTCCTCGCCGCCTATCTGGGCGAGCAGGACGCGGACCATCTCGGTGCTGATCCGGTCCCAGGGCTGGCGGATGGTGGTGAGAGCCGGGGTCACCGCCGTGGCCGCGGGGGAGTCGTCGAAACCGCCGACAGCGATGTCATCCGGCACCCGCCGGCCGGCCCGCTGGAGCACCGCCAGCACGCCCTGCGCCATCAGGTCGGAGGCCACGAAGACGGCGTCCAGGCCGGGGGCCTGCGCGAGCAGCCGCTCGGCCCCCGCCTCGCCGCTCGCCTTGCTGTAGTCCCCGGGCACGACGAGCGCCTCGTCGATCTCGATGCCCGCCTCGGTGAGGACCTCCTTGTACCCGGCGAGCCGCTCGACACCGCCCGGGGTGTCCAGCGGACCGGTGATCATGCCGATCCGGCGGCGCCCCACGTCCAGCAGGTGCCGGACCATGTCCCGGGCGCCGTCCCGGTCGTCGGCGGCCACGTAACTCACCTTCGAGCCGAGCCCGATCGGCTTGCCGCAGGCCACCAGCGGCACGCCCGCCTCGCGCAGTTCCTGCGCGACCGGGTCACCGGAGTGGCTCGACACCAGCAGCACCCCGTCGACGTGCCCGGCGGTGATGTACCGCGTGATCCGCCGCCGTTCGTCCTTCGTGCCCGCCAGCATCAGCAGCAGCGGGATGTCATGGCTCGCCAGCGCCTGGGTGCAGCCGCTCAGCAGGACGTTGAAGTTGGGGTCCTCGAAGAACCTCTCCTGCGGCTCGGTCAGCAGGAAGCCGACCGAGTCCGAACGCCCGGTGATCAGCGACCGAGCGTGCCGGTTCACCACGTAACCCGTCCTGCGGATGGCGTCGTTGACCGCCTCCGCCGCGCCCGGACTCACGTAGTGCCCGCCGTTGAGCACCCGCGAGACGGTGCCCCGTGAGACACCGGCCTCGCGCGCCACGTCATGGATCGTCGGCGGTTTGCGCCGGCCCCCCGCACTGCTGCTCATGGTCATGACTTTACGGCCCCGGACAGCAGGTCAAGGCTCCAGAAGCGCTGAATGACCAGGAAGAGCGCGATCAGCGGCAGCACGGCCAGGAACGCGCCGGTGATCACCAGGGTGTACAGGGCCGGGGTGTTGGCGCCCTGCTCCAGGAGCGTGTACAGGCCGAGGGTGAGCGGGAACTTCTCGTCGTCGCTCAGCATGATGTACGGCAGCAGGAAGTTGTTCCAGACGGCCACGAACTGGAACAGGAACACCGTCACCATGCCCGGGATCATCATCGGCAGCGCGATCCGCGTGAAGATCCGCCACTCGCTCGCCCCGTCCATCCGCCCGGCCTCCACCACGTCGGAGGGCACGGCCGCGGCCGCGTAGATCCGCGAGAGGTAGACGCCGTACGGCGAGAGGATCTGCGGCAGCAGCACGGACAGGTAGGAGTCCGTGAGGTTCGCCTTGGCGAGCAGCAGGTACTGCGGGATGGCGAGGATGACCGGGGGCATCAGCACGCCGGCGAGCAGCACGTTGAAGATCGTCTCGCGGCCGCGGAAGCGGTAGGTCGCGAGCGCGTAGCCGCTGAAGGCCGACACCCCCGTCGACAGCAGGGCGCCGAGACCGGCGTACAGGGCGGAGTTACCCATCCAGCTCCAGTAGATGCCCTGGCGGTAGGCGTTGAGGTCCTTGAGGTTCTGGGCGAAGCCGGAGCCGGGCAGGAACGTGAACGTGGAGAACAGCTCGCTGCCGGACTTGGTGGAGGCGATCACCACCCAGGCCACCGGGAGGAGCGTGTAGATCGCGCCGAGGAGGAGGGTGAGCGTCGGGATCAGGGCGATCCGGCGGCGCAGTGGCGGCCCCTGGGCGGTGCCGGGCGTCGTACCGGCGGCCGGGGCGGCCTTGCGGACGGCAAGAGAACTCACTGGGCTGCCTCCTGCCTGTTACGGCGGTTCGCGGCCCGCAGGAAACCGAAGGACAGCACCAGCGTGGCGAGGGCGATCAGCGTCGCCTCGGCCGCCGCCGAGTAGATGTCCCCCTTGCGGAAGGCGTCCTCGTACACCTTCATCAGCGGGCTCCAGGTCGTGTTGACCGAGTTGGTGAGGGGCTTGAGGGTGGTCGGCTCGTTGAAGACCTGGAGCGTCGCGATGATCGAGAAGAAGAAGGTCAGCACCAGCGAGGGCGCCACCATCGGGATCTTGATCCGCAGGGCGGTCTGCAGCGGGGAGGCGCCGTCCAGCTTGGCCGCCTCGTGGACCTCGGCCGGGATGGACCGGAGCGAGGTGTAGATGACGATCATGTTGAAGCCGGTGCCGCCCCAGACCGCGATGTTGGACAGGGCCAGGTACAGCGGCCCGCCGTCCAGCAGGTTGGGCTGCGGCAGGTGCAGCTTTTCGAGCACGTAGTAGAAGGGGCTGACGTCCGGCAGGTACAGGAAGCCCCAGAGCAGCGCGGCCACCACGCCGGGGATGGCGTACGGCAGGAAGATCGCGAGCCGGGTGAACGGGGCGAGCCGGACCCGCTCGGAGTCGAGCATCAGGGCGAACAGCAGGGCGAGGCCGAGCATCACCGGGACGACGATGCAGCCGTAGCCGAGGACGCGGAGCGCACCGTCGTAGAACTCGTTGTCGGTGAGGGCGTCCTGGTAGTTCTCCAGGCCGGCCCAGACCTCCGTGCGGGCGCCGGCGCCCAGGCCGAGGCCGGAGACGTGCACCTTGCGAAAGCTGAGCCAGACCGCGTACCCGATGGGCAGCGCGAAGAACAGCGCGAAGAGGATCGCGGCGGGGAGGAGGAAGGCGTACGGGGCCCCCTTGACCCCGTACGACTTCCGGACGGTGGGGCTGGTCACTGAGAGACCTCGAAGCCCTGCTTCTTCATGTCGGCGACCGTGTCGTCCTGCATCTTCTTCAGGGCGGCGGTGAAGTCCGACTTGTTCTTCGCGGCGGCACCGAACGCGTCGTTGAAGGACGTGTAGGCGACGTTCACGTTCGGGCCCCAGGCGGAGGGTGCCGTGGTCTTCGCGATCTCGGCGGCCTTGGTGTAGAAGTCCGACTGGTTCGAGAAGTAGTCGGGCGAGGTGGCGAAGGCGCCGCTGGTCTGGGCGTTCGTGGCGGCCGGGTAGATGCCGCTCTCCTTGGCCAGGGCGTTGAGCGCCTCGCCGTCGGTGTTCAGCCAGGCCGCGAACTTGGCGGCGGCCGCCTGGTGCTTGGAGTCGGTGGTGACGGCGGTGGAGGAGCCGCCCCAGCTGCCGGTGACGTTCTCGGACGCGGACCACTGGGGGAGCGGGGCCATCGCCCACTTGCCCTTGGTGTCGGGCGCGGCGGTGGTCAGCGTGCCGGGCGCCCACACCGCGCTCACCCAGGCGATCTGCTTGCCGGTGTCCAGCGCCTTGTTCCAGGCCGGGGTGTACATCGGCTGGTTGTCGATGACGCCCTCCTTGACCAGGCCGCCCCAGAACGTGGCGACCTTCTGGGTGGCCGCGTCGTCGATGGCGACCTTCCACTTGTCGCCGGAGGTGGTCCACCACTTGGCGCCGGCCTGCTGGGCGAGGCCCGCGAAGAGGCCGGAGTCGTTGGCGGAGAACGTGGTCAGGTCGAGGCCGGGTGCCTTCTTCTTCAGCTGACGGGCGTCCTGGGCGAACTCGTCCCAGGTGGTCGGCACCTTGAGGCCGTACTTCTTGAAGAGGTCCGCGCGGTAGTAGAACATCATCGGGCCGATGTCCTGCGGCACCGCGTACACCGCGTCCGTGCCCAGCGTGACCTGCTGCCAGACCCCGTCGGCGAACTTGGACTTGGCGTCGCCGACGCTCTTCGATATGTCGGCGACCGCGTCGTTGCTGACCAGCGTGGGCAGCGCCTGGTACTCGGCCTGCACCAGGTCGGGGCCGTTCTTCGCCTTGTGCGCGGTGAGGATCTTGGTGACCAGCGTGTCGCCGGACGCCTGCTTCTTCACCGTGACGGTGATCTGGTCCTTCTTGCCCTCGCCCTTGTTCCACAGGTCGACGACCTTGTCCATACCGGGCGCCCAGGCCCAGTACGTCAGCGAGACCGGACCGGAGTCGGCCTTGCTGTCGTCGTCGGACGAGCCGCAGGCGGCGAGGGCGGTGGCGCCGAGCGAGATGGCGACGGCGGTTGTCACGAGGCGACGGCGCTTCGTGTGCGGCATGGATCTCTCCCCTGACCTGGGTCCCCGCTTGTCGCGGGGACCTGCCATGCAGATGAATGTGTGAGCTTTCCAGACAACACAGACCCGGATCATCGCCCGTCGCGAGTCCGTGTCATGCTCTGTGAGCGTTCACAGTAGAGAAACATCCCGGACACTTGTCAATGGTTGTTGCTGTGCGGTTATGTTGGGCTCACGCCACGATCGATGTGTGTGAACGTTCCCAAATGATCGATTAAACGGGAGAGATCCATGCCGGACACCACCCCCAGGGGCCTGACCAGGCTCGCCTTCGGCGGTGACTACAACCCCGAGCAGTGGCCGGAAAGCGTCTGGCACGAGGACGTCCGGCTGATGCGCGAGGCCGGGGTCACGATGGTGAGCGTCGGGATCTTCTCCTGGGCCCTGCTGGAGCCGGCCCCGGGGGAGTACGACTTCGGATGGCTCGACCGGGTCCTCGACCTGCTCCACGAGAACGGCATCCGCGTCGACCTCGGCACCCCCACCGTGTCGCCGCCCGCCTGGTTCTACCGCGCCCACCCCGAGGCCCTGCCGGTGACCGCGGAGGGCGTGCGCTACGAGTTCGGCTCCCGCGGAGCCATCTGCCACTCCAACGCCGACTACCGCGCGGCCGCGGCCGACATCACCACCCGCCTCGGCGAGCGCTACGGCCACCACCCGGCGCTCGCGCTGTGGCACGTGCACAACGAGTACGGCGTCCCCGTCTCGGCCTGCTACTGCGACTCCTGCGCCGCCCACTTCCGCCGCTGGCTCGCCGCCACCTACGGCACCGTCGACGCCGTCAACGAGGCCTGGGGCACGGCCTTCTGGGGCCAGCACTACACGGACCTGGCGCAGATCAACCCGCCGCGCGTGACCCCCACGGTGGGGAACCCGGGGCAGACCCTCGACTACAAGCGGTTCGCCGACGCCACCATCCGCGAGAACTTCCGCATGGAACGGGACATCCTGCACCGCCTCTCGCCGGGCGTCCCGGTGACCACCAACTTCATGACCGCCCTCAGCCAGTGCGACTCCATGGACTACTGGGCCTGGGGCCGCGAGGTCGACCTGGTCACCAACGACCACTACCTGATCACCGACGGCCGCCGCACCCACGTCAACCTCGCGATGGCCGCCGACCTCACCCGCTCGGTGGCCGGCGGCGCCCCCTGGCTGCTGCTCGAACACTCCACCTCGGGCGTCAACTGGCAGCCCCGCAACCCCGCCAAGGCGCCCGGCCAGATGGCCCGCAACTCCCTCGCCCACGTGGCCCGCGGCTCCGACGGCGCGCTGTTCTTCCAGTGGCGGCAGTCCCGGCGCGGCGCCGAGAAGTTCCACTCGGCGATGCTCCCGCACGGCGGCACCGGAACCCGGGTGTGGCGCGAGGTCGTCGAACTCGGCGCCTCCCTGGACTCGTTGAGCCAGATCCAGGGCACCCGCACCCGGGCCGACGTGGCCGTCCTGTGGGACTGGCAGTCCTGGTGGGCGCAGAACCTCCAGTGGCGCCCCAGCGAGGACCACGACCCGCGCGAGCGTGCCGACGCCTTCTACGAGGCCCTCTACGACCGCCACCTCACGGTCGACTTCGCCCACCCCGAAAGCGACTTGTCGGCCTATCCCCTTGTCGTCGTACCGGCCCTGTACCTGATGACGGAGGCCGCCGGGAACAACCTCCGCGAGTACGTCGAGAACGGCGGCACCCTGGTCGTGTCGTACTTCTCCGGGATCGTCGACGAGCACGACGCGGTGCACGAGGGCGCCTACCCGGGCACCCTGCGCGAGACCCTCGGCCTCACCGTCGAGGAGTTCTCGCCCCTGCTGAAGGACCAGCGGGTGCGGCTGACCGGCCCCGACGGCTCCGAGCTGACCGGCGACGTGTGGACCGAG
This sequence comes from Streptomyces sp. NPDC054770, assembly GCF_053611985.1. NCBI lineage: Bacteria > Bacillati > Actinomycetota > Actinomycetes > Kitasatosporales > Streptomycetaceae > Streptomyces > Streptomyces sp. NPDC054770. Next base: position 108,880 of record NZ_JBSHBL010000024.1, on the reverse strand, counting down.
TTCGTCGTCCCGGGCGCCGCCGAGACCGTCTGGAGCTACGCCGACGGCCTCACCGCCGGCCACCCGGCGGTCACCCGGCACCGGCTGGGGGAGGGCACCGCCTGGTACGTGTCCACCCGCCTGGACGCGCACGGCCTGGACGCCCTGCTCGGCTGGGCCGCCGAGGACGCCCGGATCGCGCCCCGCGCCGAACTGCCCCGCGACGTCGAGGTCGTCCGCCGCACCGGCGAGTCCGGCACCTTCCTCTTCGCGATCAACCACACCGCCACCGACGCCAAGGTGCCCCTGGAGGCGCACGGCACCGAACTGCTGACGGGCGAACGCGCCGCGGGCCGCCTCGCGGTCCCGGCGGGCGCCGTACGGGTCGTACGACTCGACGGCTGAACCACGGCGCGGGCCCCGGGGCCGCCGTGCCCGCGCCCACCGCGACTCCCCTCCGTCCGCGCGTGCCACGAGAGCCGCGGGCGGAGGGGCTCTCCTCCACCCCCAGTCACGTCGAAGGGACGACGGACGATGATGTTCCATCCCAGACGCACCATCAGAGCCCTGCTGCTGCCGCTCCTGGCCGGACTCGCCCTCACCGCCCTCCCCGCCCAGACCGCCCAGGCGGCGAGCACCCTCACCAACGGCGGCTTCGAGTCGGACGGTGCGGGCGTGGCCACGCCCACCGGCTGGTCGGAGTACGGCGACACGGGCGCCTCCTACACCGAGTCCGGCGGCCACAGCGGCAGTTACCGACTGAGCCACTACTCGGCCTCCGCCTACAAGGTGGAGACCTACCAGTACCTGTCGGGACTGACCAACGGCACCTACACCCTCACCGCCTGGACCCGCTCCAGCGGCGGGCAGAACTCCGCCTACATATCCCTCAAGAACTGCGGCAGTTCGGAGCAGCGGACCGACCTGCCGGTCTCCACCAGCAGCTGGGTGCGGATCGTCACCTCGATCGCGGTCACCAACAACCAGTGCACGATCAGCGTCTACTCCGACGCCAACGCGGGCAACTGGATCAACGTCGACGACCTGACCTTCGCCTCCGGGTCGACCGGCCTGTCGATCAAGGGCGCTGACATCTCGTCACTGGCCAAGAGCGAGGCCAAGGGCGGGGTCTACAAGACCAGCTCCGGCACCACCGGGGACGCGGTCACCATCCTCAGGAGCGCCGGCATGAACTACGCGCGCCTGAAGGTCTGGGTGAACCCGGCCGACGGCTACAACGACAAGGCGCACGTGCTGGCCATGGCCAAGCGCGTCAAGGCGGCCGGCATGAAGCTGCTGGTCGACTTCCACTACTCGGACAGCTGGGCCGACCCGGGCAAGCAGACCAAGCCCGCCGCCTGGTCCGGCCACTCCTACAGCCAGCTCAAGACCGACGTCTACAACCACACCTACGACGTCCTCAACGCGCTGAAGGCCCAGGGCACCACCGCCGACATGGTCCAGATCGGCAACGAGATCAACGGCGGCATGCTCTGGTCCGAGGGCTCCACCGACAACTGGTCCCAGCTCGCCGGCCTGATCAACTCCGGCTACAGCGCGGCCAAGGCGGTCTCCTCCGCCACCCAGGTCGCCCTGCACCTGGCCAACGCGGGCGACGACGCCACGGTCCGCTGGTGGTTCGACAACGCCAAGACCTACGGCATCAACTACGACGTGATCGGCCTGTCGTACTACGGCTACTGGCACGGCTCGCTGGCCGCCGCCCAGACCACCCTGGACGACGTGGCCTCCCGCTACGCCAAGCCGGTCTTCATCGCCGAGACCGCCTACCCGTTCACCCTCGCCCAGGACGACTCGCTGGAGAACCAGATCGACACCAGCAGCGAACTGGTCACCGGCTACCCGGCCACCGCCGCCGGCCAGCTGGCCTGGATGAACGCCGTCGCGAACATCGTCGAGGCGGTCCCGAACGGCCGTGGCCTCGGCGTCTTCTACTGGGAGGCGACCTGGACCGCCGTCACCGGCAACGGCTGGGACCCGACCGACGCCACCTCCGGCAACGGCTGGGAGAACCAGGCCCTGTTCGGCTACGACGACAAGGCGCTGTCCTCCATGGCGTGGTTCAGCCACCGCTGAACCACCACTGACGGGGGCCCGGCCGTTAGGGGACGGCCGGGCCCCTCCGTGCCGCCCGGACCATGTTGCTCAGGCAACTTCCCCAACCGGCCGACCGCGTACCGCCGTTCGATCTCGGACAACGCGCCCCGACTCTCCGACGTGGGGGCTTCGGCTGCGGGACAGTGGGAACACACACTGCGAGGAGGCAGGGACGGAGGCTGGTCGGATGCTGAGGAACGCCATGAGCGCAAGCCGTCTGGAGATTCTGGACTGGCTCAAGGATCCGGCGGCCCACTTCCCGCCCCAGCGCCACGCCGACCTCGCCGAGGACGGCGTCACCGTCCGGGCCGTCGCCGCCAAGCTCGGGGTCTCCCGCAAGGTCGCCGGGACCCATCTGGGGCTGCTGGCCCGCCTCGGCCTGCTCCGCACCAAGCGCATCCGCCACCGCGTCTACTACCGGCGCGACGAGATCCGGATCGCCGAAGTGGCCCGGATGTTCGAGAAGGGCTGGTGAGACCCGTTCCGCCTGTCACCATGGGACTCATGGACCGACCCGCGCGCCTCGTCCCCCTCCACTACGTCGCCGTCGGCGGCCGGGGCCCGGAGGACGTGGTCACGGATCCGGACGGCCGGGTCCTGACCGGCGTCGAGGACGGCCGCATCCTGCGCCTGGACGGGCTCGGCGACCCGGACACCGCCCGGGTCGCGACGCTCGCCCGGACCGGCGGACGCCCGCTCGGGCTCGACCTCCTCCCGGACGGCGACCTGCTGGTCTGCGACGCGGAGCGCGGCCTGCTGCGTGTCGGCCTCGCCGACGGCAGCGTCCGGGTCCTCGCCGACACGGTCGAGGGCGAGCCGCTGCGGTTCGCGAGCAACGTGACCGCCCTGCCCGACGGCACCGTGTACCTGACCACTTCCAGCCGCCGTTTCCCGCTCGACCAGTGGATCGGCGACATCGTCGAGCACAGCGGCACCGGCCGCCTGCTGCGCCTCGAACCGGGTGCGGACACGGCCGAAGTGGCCTGGGAGGGCTTCCAGTTCGCCAACGGCCTGACCGTGAGCGGTGACGGCACCTTCCTGGTCGTCGCGGAGACCGGCGGATACCGCCTCACCCGCTACTGGCTCACCGGCCCGCGCACCGGTCGCGCCGAGCTCTTCGCGGAGCTCCCCGGCATGCCCGACAACATCTGGCGCGACGGCGACCTCATCTGGGTCGCCCTGGCCGGCCCGCGCAACCCGCCGCTCGACCTCCTCCACCGCGCCCCGCTCGCCGTCCGCCGAGCCGCCGCCCGGGCCGCCGTACACGCCCCCTACCGTCCCGTCGGAACCATCGCCGTGGTGGCGCTCGACGACCACGGCAGGGTCGTCCACCACCTGGCCCGCGGCAACTCCGGGTTCCGCATGGCCACCAGCGTCTGCCGGACCGGCCGGCACCTGATCCTCGGCAGCGTCTGGGAGCCCGGCGTCGCGGTCTGCGAGGCACCCACCGCGAAGTGACCGCCGGGTACGCCCGGCGGTACCCTGAGGCACCCGTCAGGGGCGGTGCCGAACAGGAGACGAACGACCATGACAGCCCCGGAAGCCGAGAGCCTCCGAGTCCAGCCGACCCCCCAGCGGCGGTCCGAGTGGCGTGCGCAGGCACCGGTCGTCGCGGTGGTCGCCGCCGGCGGCGCGATCGGCGCCGTGGCCCGCTACGCCCTCGCGCTGGCCCTGCCCACGGCCACCGGGGGATTCCCCTGGGCGACCTTCTGGACGAATGTCATCGGCTGCACGGTGATCGGCGCGTTCCTGGTCCTGATCACCGAAGGGCTCCCGGCGCACCGCCTGGTCCGCCCCTTCTTCGGCACCGGCGTCCTCGGCGGATTCACCACCTTCTCCACCTACACCGTCGACATCCAGAAGCTGGTCGACCACGGCCGGCCCGGCACGGGCCTCGCCTACCTCGCCGCGACCCTGTGCGCGGCCCTCGCGGCGGTGTGGTGCGCCGCGACCGTGACCCGTCGTGTCCTCGCCCGGAGGCAGCGATGACGAGACTGACCGGCCGTGCCCTGCGCCCGACCGTTTACATCGGCGAGGACGACACCTGGCACCACAAGCCCCTCTACACGGAGATCGTGCACCGCGCGCACACGGCCGGGCTGGCCGGCGCCGGCGTCTTCCGGGGGATCGAGGGCTTCGGCGCCTCCTCCCGGATCCACACCTCCCGGCTGCTCTCCCTGAGCGAGGACCTGCCGGTGGCGGTGGTCGTCGTGGACACGGAGGAGCGGGTCCGGGCGTTCCTGCCACAGTTGGACGAACTGGTGACCGAAGGGCTCGTGACCTTGGACGACTGCGAGGTCATCCGGTATGTCGGCCGGACCCACGAAACCGGCGAAACGGACGTGAAGGGTAAGAAGTCGTTGTGAACTGGCTGTTGGTGGTCCTCGGGGCCGTCGTCGGTGCTCCGCTCCGCCACCTCACCGACCGCGCCGTCCAGGCCAGGCACGACTCCGTCTTCCCCTGGGGCACCTTCGTGGTGAACGTCACCGGCTGCCTGATCCTGGGCCTGCTGACCGGCGCCGCCTCGGCGGGGGCGGCGGGCCCGCACCTCCAGCTGCTCCTGGGCGCCGGGCTGTGCGGGGCGCTGACGACGTACTCGACGTTCTCGTACGAGACGCTCAGGCTTACCGAGACCGGCGCCGGGCTCTACGCTGCCGCCAACGTCGCCGCGAGCCTCGTGGCGGGGCTCGGGGCGGCCTTCGCCGGGGTGGCGATCGCCCAGGCCGTCTGGGGCTAGGACTTGCCTCTCAACCGTCCGCTGTAACACTGTCTACAGCACTGTCGACCAAACTCTGCAGAACTGGATCCCATGAGCGCCATCTCTGTCGGTCAGGCCGCCGTCCTCGGGGTAGTCGAGGGGGTGACCGAGTTCCTCCCGGTGTCCTCCACCGGCCACCTGAAGATCACCGAGGGGCTCATGAACATCCCCGTCGACGACCAGTCCGTCGTCGGGTTCTCCGCCGTCATCCAGGTCGGCGCCATCGCCGCCGTGCTCGTGTACTTCTTCAAGGACATCAAGCGGATCGTCTCCGCATGGGGCCGGGGACTGGTCAACAAGAACGAGCGCTACCACCACGACTACAAGTTCGCCTGGTGGGTCATCTACGCGACCATTCCGATCGTCCTGGTCGGCCTCGCCGCCAAGCCGCTGATCGACGGCCCGCTGGCCTCGCTCTGGGTGGTCGCCGGCTCGCTGATCGTCGGCTCGGGCGTGATGTGGTGCGCGGACCAGATGGGCCGCCACAAGCGCGGTGAGGACGACACCTCGTTCAAGGACGCGATGCTGGTCGGCTGCTCGCAGATCCTCGCCCTGCTCTTCCCCGGCTTCTCCCGCTCCGGTGCCACCATGTCCACCGCGCTCATCCTGGACCTGGACCGGGTCGCCGCCACCCGCCTCTCCTTCTTCCTCGGCATCCCGGCCCTGACCGGCGCCGGCATCTACGAGCTCAAGGACGCGCTCGGCGCGGGCGTGGGCGCCGCCCCGCTGGCCGTCGGCACGATCGTCTCCTTCGTGGTCGCCTACGCGTCCATCGCCTGGCTGCTGAAGTTCGTCGCCAAGCACTCCTTCAACGCGTTCGTGATCTACCGGATCGTGATCGGCCTGGCGGTCTTCGGCCTGCTCGCGACGGGCACCATCAACGCCTGACCGGTCGCCGTTCCACGAGTCACCGCTCCACCACGGGGTGTGATGCCTGCATTCAGGCGTCGCACCCCGTGAATGTTTCCTTTCGCGACACCTTGACAGCCTCGTCCCGCAACCCGGAACATCTGACCCGTGAACCTGTCAGACAGCCCGACAGCCGGACAGCCCCCGCGGCGCGTGAGCGCCATGGAGGCGGTACTGGCGCATCTGCGCGCCGCCATCGAGCGCGGCGAGTACGCCGTGGGCGACAAGCTTCCCTCCGAGGCGGAGCTCTGCCGCACCCTGGAGATCAGCAGGCCCGTCCTGCGCGAGGCCCTGCGGGCCCTGCAGACGATGGGCCTGACCGTCTCCAAGACCGGCAAGGGCACCTTCGTGGTCGCGAGCGCCGTCGAGGACCCCACCTTCGGCGACTACGCGGCCAGCGACCTGCTCGAAGTGCGCCGCCACATCGAGATCCCGGTCGCCGGGTACGCGGCGCTGCGCCGCACCCCGGAGAACCTGGACCACCTGGCCCATCTGCTCGACCGCATGGAGCGGGAGACGGACACCACCGCGTGGGTCGCGATGGACACCCTCTTCCACCTGGCCGTGGCCGAGGCCGCCCAGAACCCGGTGTTCCGCCGGGTCATCGAGGAGATCCGGGACGCACTGGCGCGTCAGTCGGCCTTCCTCAACGAACTGGGCGGCCGCCGCGAGCAGTCCAACCGGGAGCACCGGGCCATCGTCGAAGCGCTGACGGACGGTTCCGAGACCGACGCCGTGGACGCCATGAGCCACCACCTGGACCGCGTCGAGACCACCCTCACCCACATCGTGCGCCCCGCGCGCACGGACCAGCACAAGGAAGGCGGAACCGAGGCGTGAGCGAACAGCACCTCAAAGACGAGACGCGCCCCTCGTCCCGTCACGTCGACGCCGGAGACCACGGCTACAGCAAGTCGCTGAAGCACCGGCACGTCAACATGATCGCCATCGGCGGCGCCATCGGCACCGGCCTCTTCCTCGGTGCCGGCGGCCGCCTCGCCGACGCGGGACCCTCCCTCTTCGTCGCGTACGCGGTCTGCGGAGTCTTCGCCTTCCTCGTCGTGCGCGCCCTCGGCGAACTCGTCCTGTACCGCCCGTCCTCCGGCGCCTTCGTCTCGTACGCCCGGGAGTTCCTGGGCGAGAAGGGCGCCTACACCGCCGGCTGGATGTACTTCCTGAACTGGGCGACCACCGGCATCGCCGACATCACCGCGGTCGCCACCTACACCCACTACTGGGGCATGTTCTCCGACATACCCCAGTGGGTGATCGCGCTGATCGCCCTGGCCGTCGTCCTGACCGTGAACCTGATCTCGGTCAAGATCTTCGGCGAACTGGAGTTCTGGTTCGCGATCGTCAAGGTCAGTGCCCTGGTGATCTTCATGGTCATCGGCATCTTCCTGCTGGTCACCCAGCACCCCGTGGACGGCACCACCCCCGGTCCGTCCCTCATCACCGACAACGGCGGCGTCTTCCCCAACGGCCTGCTGCCGATGCTGCTGATCATCCAGGGCGTCGTCTTCGCCTACGCCTCGGTCGAACTGGTCGGCGTCGCCGCGGGCGAGACCGAGAACCCCGAGAAGATCATGCCCAAGGCGATCAACTCGATCATGTGGCGTGTGGGCCTGTTCTACGTCGGCTCGGTGATCCTGCTGTCGATGCTGCTGCCCTGGAACAAGTACTCGGCGGGACAGAGCCCCTTCGTCACCGTCCTCTCGCACATCGGCGTCCCGGCGGCCGGCGGCGTGATGAACCTCGTCGTCCTCACCGCGGCCATGTCCTCGCTCAACTCCGGCCTCTACTCCACCGGCCGCATCCTGCGCTCCATGGCCGTCAACGGCTCCGCCCCCAGGTTCACCGCGAAGATGAGCCGCACCCAGGTCCCGTACGGCGGCATCCTGCTGACCAGCGGTATCTGCGTCCTCGGCGTCGGCCTCAACTTCGTGGTCCCCGCCGACGCGTTCGAGATCGTCCTCAACTTCGCGGCGATCGGCATCATCTCCACCTGGGGCATGATCATGCTCTGTCACCTGCTGTTCTGGCGGAAGACCCAGAACGGCGAACTCACCCGCCCCGGCTACCGACTGCCGGGCTCCCCCTGGACCGAGATCGTGACGCTGGCGTTCCTCGCCGCCGTCCTGGTCCTCATGTACGCCGACGGCGGCGCCGGACGCACCACCGTGCTGTGCCTGCCGCTGATCGTCGCCGCGCTGGTCGCCGGCTGGTACGCCATCCGCGGCCGCATCGCGCGCACGTCCACCGGATCCGACGCGTGAACCGCGCCCCGGTCCGTCCCACCTCACCCGAGACCAGGCAGTGATGTACAGCAGTTCCCCCGCGGCCGCACCCATCGTCCGTGAGCCCCTCCACGCCCCCGTCGCCCACCTCATCCGCGGCGGGGTCGTCGAGGGCATCCACTACGGTTCCGTCGTCGTCCTCGGCGCCGACGGCGAGGTCCAGTTCCAGCTCGGCGACATCGAGGCCGCGTTCTACCCGCGCTCGGCCCTCAAGCCCGTCCAGGCCGTGGCCATGCTGCGGGCCGGGCTGCCCCTCGACGGCGAGCTGCTCTCGCTGGCCGCCGCCAGCCACTCCGGCGAGGAGCGGCACCTCGCCGGGACCCGGCGCATCCTCGACCTCGCCGGGCTCACCGAAGCCGACCTGCGCAACGTGCCCGACATGCCGTACGACCCCGCCGTGCGCGACACCTGGATCCGCGCGGGCCGGCAGCCGTCGCGGCTCGCCCAGAACTGCTCCGGCAAGCATGCGGCGATGCTGTGGACCGCGAAGCTCAACGGGTGGTCCCTGGAGGACTACCTGGAGCCGGAGCACCCGCTCCAGCAGGCCATCGCCGAGATCGTCGATGACCTGACCGGGCAGCGGGTGGCGGCGACGACCGTGGACGGCTGCGGGGCGCCGCTGTTCTCCATCTCCCTGCACGGGCTGGCGCGTGCGGTGTCGCGGATCGTGTCCGCCGCGCCGGGTACACCGGAGGCGCGGGTCGCCGACGCGATGCGGGAGCACGCGGAGATGGCGTCCGGTGCGGGGCGTGACGTGGCCGCGTTGATGGCGGCCGTGCCGGGGCTGCTGGCCAAGGACGGCTTCGAGGGCGTCGAGGTCGCGGCGCTGCCGGACGGGCGGGCGGTCGCCGTGAAGATCGCGGACGGGGCGAACCGGGCGCGGGTGCCGGTCGCTGCGGCCGCATTGGAGAGGGCCGGGGTTGACCCGGAGCTGCTGACCGGGTTCGCCGGGGAGGCGCTGCTCGGCGGTGGCAGGGAGGTCGGGCGTGTGCGGCCCGTTCGTTCCCTGGAGCCGGTTTCGGTCTGCGCCTAGAGGGCTGGGTGGCCATGTCGTGGGCGGCCTGCGAGTCGTCCGTGGCTGGTCGCGCAGTTCCCCGCGCCCCTGACGGGGCGCTGTAGTTCCGGGCTTGAAAACTTCACTACCTCCGAAAGAGGAATTCCTACCCTCATGACCACCGCCCTCGTCACCCGTAGCGAACACGACCTGCTCGGCGACCGTGATGTCCCCGGCGACGCCTACTGGGGTGTGCACAGTCTGCGTGCCACCGAGAACTTTCCGATCACCGGTACGCCGATCTCCGCCTATCCGCATCTGATCGACGCCCTCGCCGCCGTCAAGGAGGCCGCCGCCCTCGCCAACGAGGAACTGGGGCTGCTGGCGCCGGAGAAGGCCGCCGCGATCGCGGCCGCCTGCCGGGAGATACGGGCCGGCAAGCTGCACGACCAGTTCGTCGTCGACGTCATCCAGGGCGGTGCCGGGACGTCGACCAACATGAACGCCAACGAGGTCGTCGCCAACCGGGCGCTGGAGCTGATGGGGCACCGGAAGGGGGAGTACCGGTACCTGCACCCCAACGAGGACGTCAACCTCGGCCAGTCCACCAACGACGTCTACCCGACGGCCGTCAAGATCGCGACCGTCTTCGCGGTGCGCGGGCTGCTCCGGGCGATGGCCGTGCTCCAGGACTCCTTCGGGCGCAAGGCCGTCGAGTTCCGGGACGTGCTCAAGATGGGCCGTACGCAGTTGCAGGACGCGGTTCCGATGACGCTCGGGCAGGAGTTCTCCACCTTCGCCGTCATGCTGGACGAGGACCGCAGCCGGCTCGCCGAGGCCGTCGAGCTGATCCACGAGATCAACCTCGGGGCGACGGCGATCGGGACCGGGCTCAACGCGCCCGCCGGATACGCCGAGTCGGCCCGCCGCCACCTCGCCGAGATCACCGGGCTGCCGCTGGTCACCGCCGCCAACCTGGTCGAGGCGACCCAGGACTGCGGGGCGTTCGTCCAGATGTCCGGCGTGCTCAAGCGGATCGCCGTGAAGCTCTCCAAGAGCTGCAACGACCTGCGGCTGCTGTCGTCCGGGCCGCGTGCGGGGCTCGGCGAGATCAACCTGCCGCCCGTGCAGGCCGGTTCGTCGATCATGCCCGGCAAGGTCAACCCGGTCATCCCCGAGGTCGTCAACCAGGTCGCCTTCGAGGTGATCGGCAACGACGTCGCCATCACCATGGCCGCCGAGGCCGGGCAGCTCCAGCTCAACGCCTTCGAGCCGATCATCCTGCACTCCCTGTCGGAGAGCATCACGCACCTGCGCAACGCCTGCCTGACGCTGGCCGAGCGGTGCGTCGACGGCATCACCGCCAACACCGAGGTGCTGCGGGCCACCGTCGAGAACTCCATCGGCCTGGTCACCGCCCTCAACCCGTACATCGGGTACACGGCGGCCACCGACATCGCCAAGGAGGCGCTCGTCACCGGCCGGGGCGTGGCCGAACTCGTCCTGGAGAAGGGCCTGCTGCCCGCCGAACGGCTCGCCGACCTGCTGCGGCCCGAGGTCGTCGCCGGCAGCGGCTCACCCCTCGCCTGACCTGCGCGCACGCACCAGGACCGGCCCGGAGGCACAATGGTGATCATGACAATGACGTCGTCCCAAGCCTTCCTGCCGGTCCTGGAGCGCATCGCCGAGGAGATAGGCCGTACACCGGGCCGCGGCCGCCCGGCCGACTACATCCCGGCGCTCGCGGCCTGCGATCCGCGCAGCTTCGGCATGGCGGTCGCCGAGCTCGACGGCACGGTCTACGGCGTCGGCGACTGGCGGCAGCCGTTCTCCACGCAGTCCATCACCAAGGTCTTCACCCTCGCCCTCGACCTGGCCCGCGAGGGCGACGAACTCTGGGAACACGTCGGCCGCGAACCCTCCGGCAACCCCTTCAACTCCCTGGTCCAGCTGGAGTACGAGCAGGGCATCCCGCGCAACCCCTTCATCAACGCCGGCGCCCTCGTCGTCACCGACCGCCTCCAGACCCGTACCGGCGACGCGGCCGGCGAACTGCTGGCCTTCCTGCGCGCCGAGAGCGGCAACGCGGCGCTGGACTTCGACAAGGGGGTCGCCGCCTCCGAGTCCCAGCACGGCGACCGCAACGCCGCCCTCGCGCACTTCATGGCCTCCTACGGCAACATCGACAACGAGATCCCGGTCCTCCTCGACCAGTACTTCCGCCAGTGCTCCGTCACCGCCTCCTGCGCCGACCTCGCCCTGGCCACCACCTTCCTGGCCCGCCACGGCATCCGCGCCGACGGCACCCGCCTGCTGACCAGAAGCCAGGCGAAACAGGTCAACGCCGTGATGCTGACCTGCGGCACATACGACGCGGCGGGCGACTTCGCGTACCGGGTCGGCCTGCCGGGCAAGAGTGGGGTCGGCGGTGGCATCATCGCGGTGGTACCGGGCCGCTGTGCGCTGTGCGTATGGAGCCCCGGCCTGGACGAGCGCGGCAACTCGGTGGCGGGAGTGGCGGCGCTGGACAGGTTCACGACTCTCACGGGTCTGTCGGTGTTCTAGGACCCTGTTGCCTTTGGAGCCGGTGGTGTACCGGCCGGGAGCAGGTCCAGGCGGCCGGCGCCGGGCCCGATCCGGCGGGGTCACAGGAAAGAGGCGAGCCCGTCGAGGAAGCGGTCCACGTCGTCGGCGGTGTTGTAGGGGGCCAGGCCCGCGCGCAGGGCGGGGTCTTCGAGCTTGAGGGCGGTGAACGGTTCGCAGGCGTAGAACGACCCGGCCGGAGCCACCACGCCGCGCGCGGCCAGATGCGCCTGGGCCTCGCGCGCGTCGCGGCCTTCGAGGGTCATGAGGAGCGTCGGGGTGCGGTCGGGGGCCTTCGAGTGCACGGTGAGGGTGTCACCCAGGGAGCCCAGGCCCTCCTCCAGCCGTGCCCGCAGTCTCAGTTCGTGCGTGTGCAGGGACTCCAGGGAGCGGGTGAGGCGATCTCTGCGTGAGGCCCCGGTGCCCGGGTCCAGCTCGGCGAGGAAGTCCACGGCGGCGGTGGTGCCCGCCAGCACCTCGTACGGCAGCGTGCCGAACTCGAAGCGTTCGGGCACCGTGTCGGGGGAGGGCAGGAGCTTGTCGGGGCGCAGGGTCTCGAGGAACCCGGGCGCCGCCGCCAGCACCCCGCAGTGCGGTCCGAGGAACTTGTACGGCGAGCAGACGAACAGGTCGGCCCCGAGGGCGGGCACGTCCACGAGGTGGTGCGCGGCGTAGTGGACGCCGTCCACGTACACCAGGGCGCCGGCTTCGTGGGCGCGGTCGGCGATCCGGCGGACGGGCGGCTTGGTGCCCAGCACGTTCGAGGCCGCCGTGACCGCGACCAGCCGGGTCCGGGGCGTCAGTGCCTGCTCGTACGAGTCGGGATCGAGCTCCGTGGTCTCCGGGTCGATCTCGATCCAGCGGACCCTCACTCCGGAGCGCTCGGCGGCCTGGACCCAGGGGCGGACGTTGGCGTCGTGGTCGAGGCGGCTGAGGACGATCTCGTCGCCCGCGTTCCAGGTCCTGGCGAGGTGGCGGGAGAAGTCGTAGGTGAGCTGCGTGGCGCTGCGGCCGTGGACGACGCCGTGTGCGGGCACGTTCAGCAGGTCGGAGCAGGCGGCGCGGAAGTCCGTGACGGCGCGCTCGGCATTGAGTTCGGATGGGCTGACGGTGCCCCGGTTGGACAGGGGGCCGGTGAGCGTCGCGGCGATGGCGTCGGCCACGGGGCGGGGCGTCTGCGTTCCCCCCGGACCGTCGAAGAAGGCGAGTCCGGTGGCGAGGGAGGGGAAGTGGGCCCGCAGGGCGGTGAGGTCGATGGCCATGTCTCTGCTTTCTGTCGGGCGGAGTGCCTGGTGTCGCGCTGCCTTTACTCTGGGTGCCGACCTCGGGACACGTAAAGCGATGGATCCCGAAGAGAAATTTCATGAACCGTCAGGTTCCAGCCGGTTCCGAAGCTCCTGGTTACTTTCCTGGCCGTCGTGCACAACGGTGAACACGTGGGCGACTGACGCACCCGACCACGATCCACCACCCACAGGTAACAACCAGGCCCCTCCCAGGAAAGCGCCCCGTCGCTTCCCGGCCACCCACCCTTGACACGCTGACCCAGTGTTGGCCATGGCTTTCCCCGTCGATCTCCGCCGCTGCCAGGTACTCGGCCTGGCCGGCACCGCCTTCCTCGCCCTGGGCGGTGAGACAGCCGGCGCCCTCCCGGTGGAGGACCTGCTCGCACCCAGCTCGGTGCAGGCGGCGTTCGGTCTGGTCGGCGTCTACTTCGGCGTCGTCCTGCTGATCGCGGCATGGCTGCTGCTCGGCCGCCTCGTGCGCAGCGCCTCGCCGCCCACCCCGCGCCAGCTGCTGCTGGTCCTCGCCGTCTGGGCGGCCCCGCTGCTGCTCGCACCCCCGCTGTTCAGCCGGGACGTGTACAGCTATCTCGCGCAGGGCGCCATGGTCGACGAGCACATGGACGTCTACACGTCGGGACCCGCCCAGCTCGGCGGCCCGCTGGCCGACGAGGTCGCGCCGGTGTGGCAGAACACCGCCGCCCCCTACGGCCCCGCGTTCATGGCCGTGGCCTCGCTGCTGTCCGGGCTGACCCGCGGTGAACTCCCCGCCGGGCTCTTCGGGATGCGCCTGGTCGCCCTGCTCGGCGTCGGTCTGATGGCGGCCGCGCTGCCCCGGCTCGCCCGGCACAGCGGCGCCGACCCGGCCGCCGCGCTCTGGCTCGGCGCTCTCAACCCGCTGGTGCTGCTGCACCTGGTCGCCGGCGCCCACAACGACGCGATCATGCTCGGGCTGCTGGGCCTCGGCCTGGTCGCGGCGCTCGGTCGCTGGCCGGTCCTGGGGGCCGTACTGGTCACGCTCGCGGCGCTGGTGAAGGCACCCGCGGCGCTCGGGCTGCTGGCGGTGATCGTCGTACAGGTGCGCAAGGGACGAAGTCCGGTGCGGGCCACCCTGACGACGGTGGTCGCGTCGGGGGCGACGACGGTGGCGGCGACCGCCGTCGCCGGGACGGGCTACGGGTGGATCAGGGCGCTCGACACGCCGGTGTCCGCGCACAACTGGGCGCTCAGCAGCCTGCTCGGCCGGGCCACGGGCGCACTCCTCGAACACCTCGGCAGTGATCTGGCGCCGCTGGCCGTCCCGGCCTGGCACCTGTTCGGGCTCGTGCTCACCGGAGTGACCGTGCTGCTGATATGGGTCCGGCTGCGGCCCCGCCCGGTCTACGCCCTCGGCCTGAGCCTGGCCGCGGTCGCCGCCTTCGGGCCGGCGATCCGCCCCTGGTACGCCATCTGGGGCCTGTTCCTGATCGCGGCCGCCGCGCCCAGCACCTCGGTACGGCACCGGGTGGCCGCCGTCACCGGGGTGCTCGCGCTCGCCGTGCTGCCCAGCGGCGGCCCCGCCGATGTCGGCCAGCTGGTCCTCGCCGTCTCCGGCGGGGTGCTCGGCGTGGTCGTGCTGTGGCAGGCGCACCAGGCCGCGCAGGCCCCGGCCGTGGGACATACGGCATGAGGGACCCGAGAGGGCCGCGCACCGAGCGGGGGAGACTGCTGCTCGTCCTGGTCCTGGTCGCCGCCGTGACCGTCTTCACGGCCACCGTGCCGCTGCTGCGCGACTGGTTCGACCTGCGCGTGTACTACGGCACCGTGCACACCTGGGTGCACCACGGCGGGCGGATCTACGACTACCGGGTGCCCGGGACGACCTACGGCTTCACGTATCCGCCGTTCGCCGCCGTCGGCATGCTCCCCATGGCGCTGGTGGGGCTGCACCTGGCCATCGCGGCCTCGCTGCTGCTGAACCTGGCCGCGCTGGCGTTCGTGCTGCGCGTCCTGGCCGGGCCGGGCTGGCGGCGCTGGGGCTGGTACCGCTGGGCGCTGACGCTGTGCGCGCTGGCGCTGTTCGAGCCGTTGCGGGACACCTTCAGCTTCGGCCAGGTGAACCTGATACTGCTCGCCCTGGTGCTCGGGGACTGCTGTCTGCTGCGCAGCGGGCGGGGCCGCTGGGCCGGGGCCGGCATCGGGCTCGCCGCCGCGATCAAGCTCACGCCCGCGCTGTTCATCGGCATGCTGCTGATCGGCCGCAAGTGGCGGGCGGCCGGTGTCGCCACGGCCGTGGCGCTCGCCGCGACCGCGCTCGCGGCCTGGGCCGATCCGAAGGCGTCCCGCTTCTACTGGACCGAGGCGCTCTGGGACACCGGCAGGGTCGGCCGGCTCGACTACGTCTCCAACCAGTCGCTCCAGGGCGTGCTGGCCCGGCTCGGCCATCCGGACAAGCCGCTGTGGGCGATCGTGGTGCTGCTCACGCTGGCCGTGTGGGCGTGGCGGACCCGCCGGGCCGTGGCGGCCGGTGACTGGACGTCCGCCTTCGCGCTCACCGGTCTCGCGGCCTGCCTGGTCAGCCCGATCACCTGGGTACACCACCTGGTGTGGGTGCTGCCGTCGTTCGTCCTGCTGGCCCGCGCCGGGCGCCCGCGGGTCGCGGGGGCCCTCTACGCGGTGATGTGCACCAGCGTGGTGTGGCTGTGGTTCGACGACGCGTCCGGTATCGACGGGTTCCTCGGCAGCAACCTCTACACCTGGATCACGCTGGGTCTGCTGCTGGGCCTGCCGGTCGGTCAGCCCCGCCCGGAGCGGTCGCCCCTGAGCCGCAGCGCCAGGCTCACGGCGCCGGCGCCGAGTACCGCGAAGCCCGCGGCGATGGCGGTCTGCGACCAGTCGGAGTCGTCCTCGGGTGCGGTGGCCGCCGCCATCGGTACGGTGCTCGGGCCGGGCCGGGGCCGCGGTTTGGCCCGCAGAGCGTCCAGCGAGCCGACCGGGTCGACCCGGCCGGCCGCCGCGAAACCCCAGTCGAGCAGCTGACGGGCCTCGTCGTACACGCCGCCGTCCTGCGGGTTCATCACGGTGACCAGCAGAGTGCGCCCGCCGCGCCGGGCGGCGGCCACGAGCGTGTTGCCGGCGTTGCTGGTGTAGCCGTTCTTGATCCCGATCAGGCCGGGGTACCGGGCCACGCCGTCCTCGCCGGTCAGCAGCCGGTTGGTGTTCTCGATGCCGAACGACCAGCCGGCGCCGTCGGGGAAGCGGGCCTCGGCGGTGGAGCAGTACCGGGCGAAGTCGGGGTTGCGCAGCCCCTCCCGGCCGAACACCGCCAGGTCGAACGCGGAGGAGACCTGGCCCGGCGCGTCGTAGCCGTCGGGGGACTTGACGCGGGTGTCGAGGGCGCCCAGGGAGCGGGCGTTGGCCTGCATCCGGGTGGCGGTGCGGTCCCAGCCCCCGTCGAGCGCGGCCAGCACGTGCACGGCGTCGTTGCCGGAGCTGAGGAAGACCCCGCGCCACAGGTCGGCCACCCGGTAGGTGCGGCCCTCCTCGACGCCGACCAGGCTGCTGCCCTCGGCGACGTCCGCCAGCTCCTCGGACGTCACCCGGTGCGGGAGATCCGCGGGCAGGACCGGCAGCACGGTGAGCGCGAACAGGGTCTTGAGAGTGCTCGCCGGCGGCAGTCCGAGGTGGGCGTGGTTCGCCGCCAGCACCTGGCCGGTGCCCGCGTCGGCGACCAGCCAGGAGAGCGCGGAGAGGTCCGGGAGTTCCGGGGCCCCGGGGTGCGGCCGCACCTGCGGGCCGGACTGGTAGAGCAGCGACGGGCCGGGCACCACCGCCCTCGGAGGCGGGGCCGGGTCGCGTGCCCCGGTGCCGGCGGCGGCCGTGCCGGGCGTCAGCGCCAGCAGGCCTGCCAGGCAGACGGAGCAGGTCGTCACCGCCGTTCGCCGAGGGAATCGGTCAGGGAATCCGATCGTCATATGATCAACGTAGGAATGGGGCCGGTGTCCAGCGCGCTGCCGGGGCCGGTCGGATGACGTGAGCAACCCGGATGGCTGCCGTACGCCCGGCTCCGGTCCCGGCGCGCCGGCCCGGACGCCCCGGTGTCAGCCGGTCGGCAGGGTCGGCTGTACGCGCCGCAGGAAGGTGGCGTTGTCCGAGGTCTCCCGCAGCCGCTCCAGGAGCGTCTCCAGGCCGCTCGGGGTGCCCTCGCGGCTCTGCAGGGCCCGGCGCAGTCCGCGGACGGTGGTCAACTCGGCCGGGGTGAGCAGGAGTTCCTCGCGGCGGGTGCCGGAGGGGGCGATGTCCACGGCCGGGAAGACCCGCCGGGAGGCCAGCTCGCGGTCCAGGCGCAGCTCCATGTTGCCGGTGCTCTTCAGCTCCTCGAAGAAGTAGCCGTCGGCCCGGGAGCCGGTGTCCACCAGGACGGTGGCCAGGATGGTGAGCGAGCCGCCTTCCTCGGCCTTGCGGGCGGCACCGAAGAACCGCTTGGGGCCGAGCAGCGCGGCGGCGTCCACACCGCCGCTGAGGGTACGGCCGTTGGAGGCGGCCGCGTTGTTGTGGGCCCGGCACAGCCGGGTCAGGGAGTCAAGAAGGATGACGACGTCCTGGCCGTCCTCGACGAGCCGCTTGGCGCGCTCGACCACGAGTTCGGCGAGGGCGATGTGTTCCTTGGCGGGCCGGTCGAAGGTGGAGGCGTACACCTCGCCGCGCACCGAGCGCCGCATGTCGGTGACTTCCTCGGGGCGCTCGTCGAGCAGCAGCACCATCAGGTGGCACTCCGGGTGGTTGCCGGCGACGGCGGCCGCGAACTGCTGGAGCAGCACCGTCTTGCCGGTCTTAGGCGGGGCCACGATCAGCCCGCGCTGCCCCTTGCCGACCGGCGAGAACAGGTCGGCGACCCGTCCGGCGAGCCCGGCGGCGGGATGTTCGAGGCGGATCCGCTCGTGCGGGTGCAGCGGGGTCAGATCGCGGAAGTTCCGGCGGTCGCGCAGCTCCTCGGGCGTACGGCCGTTGACGCGCGTGATCTCGGTCAGCGTGCGCCCGTCGCCGCGGACGCCCTCGACGAGATCGCCCTTGCGCAGGCCGTGACGGCGGATCAGCGCCGGGGAGACCTGCAGGTCGGCGGGGGAGGACTGGCAGTCCGGGGCCCGCAGCCGGCCCTTCCCGCCCGAGTCGATGTCGAGGACACCGGTGACGGACCGGCCGACGGGCCGGTCCTGCTGCTGTACAGGGGGTTCGAGTGTGGTGGTCATGAGAGGTGGTCCTTTCGAGGACGGAAGACATGAGTGAAGGGGGGAGTGGGCCGCGAGCGGGAGGGCGGGTGCGCAAGCCTCCGTGCGGCGGGGAACGGCACCTCGGGAACGGCGGAAAGACCCAGGCCACGAGGTGGTGCTGAGAAGCCGGCGGCCGGTCGGGAAACGACGGGCGATACGGCTGGAGGAGTGGAACCGGCACTCGGCGCCCGGTAGAGGGGCGCTCACACGTGCTGATCGCACTATACCCAGGGTTCCCGGATCGTCAACATGGCACCGGCCGCCGATATTCCCCCCGCCGCCGGTCCGCAGCGTCCCCGGCGACAGCCTCGTCCGGTCGGCCGGTTCCGTCGGCGGCAGCGTGCGCCTGCGCCCGGCACGGCCCGGCGGCTGCGGCGCATACCAGCCATACGAACCCCCGATGGCGTTTCCCTGACGCATTTCTTGTTCTGGCCAAAGGCCCTACCTACGCTGCCACCACCGCACTTCGGCGGGCATGGACAAGGGACTTGGCAATCATGGGTCGACTGGCCGGAAAAATCGCTTTCATCAGTGGAACGGGGGCTGGAATCGGCCGGTCCGCGGCACAGGTGTTCGCGGCCGAGGGGGCCACGGTATTCGGCTGCGACATCGACGAGAAGAACGCCGCGGAAACCGTGGAACTCGTCGAGAAAGCCGGCGGTGTCATGCGTTCCCTGGCGCCGGTCGACCTTTCCACCGAGGCCGGGGCGCGGGAGTGGATCGAGGCCGGGATCGCGGAGTTCGGCGGGATCGACATCCTCTACAACAACGCCTCCGCCCTGCGGAACGGTCCCTTCGAGACGATGCCCGCCGAGGACTGGTACTTCACCATCAGGAACGAGCTGGACATCCCCTACTTCTGCACGCAGGCGGCCTGGCCGCACCTGATCGCACGCGGTGGCGGAGCCGTCCTGAACGTCGCCTCCGTGGCCGCCGTGCGCGGCGCGCCGTTCATGCCGATGGTCCCGCACGGCGCCGCCAAGGGCGGGGTCCTGGCCATGAGCAAGCACCTGTGCGCGGCCGGCGCCCCGCACCGCATCCGGGTCAACACCATCGCCCCCGGCATGACCCGCACCGCTGCCACCGCACCCTTCCTCGACGACCCGAACGGCCCGAAGGCGCAGCTGGAGGCGCGGATCCCGGTCGGCCGGGTCGGACAGCCCGAGGACATCGCCCGCGCGGCGGCCTTCCTCTGCTCCGACGAGGCGGCCTTCGTCAACGGCGCCAACCTCATGGTCGACGGCGGCGACAGCGCGATGGCGGGCTGAGCGCGCATGCACGCACGACTAGACCACGTGGGCGTCAACGTACGCGACCTGCCCGCGCAACTCATCTGGTACCGAACGGCCTTCGGCCTGAAGACCGTCTTCGAGTTCCGTCTCGACGGCCCCGGCCTGACCGGCGTCGTCCTGGAACACCCGCACGGCTGGCGGCTCGAACTGCTCGCCAGGCCCGGGTCCGCGCCCGGCCTCAGGGCACCGGACCCGATGACCGCCGCCCTCACCGAGGGGTACGGGCACTTCGCGGTCACCACCCCCGAACTCGACCCCGTGTACACCGCGTTGGTGGCGCACGGGGCGGGCGAGGTGCTCGCCCCCGGCCCGTCCCCCGAACCCGGGGTGCGGATGGCCTGGGTCAAGGACCCCGAGGGAAATCTCATCGAACTCATAGAGCGCGGCACCACTGTTGACCCGTGAGATGGAGTACGGAATGACCAACGCTGTGAAGAAACTGGACGTGGGCACGCTCATAGCCTGCTGTCTGGCAGTTGCCGCCGCGCAGCTGTGCATTACCGTCCCCTCGCCCATCAACGGGGAAATCCAGAGCGCATTCGGAGCCTCGGGGTCGCAGGTCGCCTGGGTCACCTCCGCATTCATTCTGCCCACCGCGATTCTGGAACTTAATTTCGGTGTGGTGGGCGACCTGTTCGGCCGAAAGCGGCTGCTGGTCCTCGGCGGATTCGTGCTGGCGATCGGTGAACTCCTCAACGCCACCTCCCAGAACATCACCATGCTCTGGATCGGCCAGGCCCTCGCCGGCGTCGGGGCCGCCGCGCTCTTCCCCAGCTCCCTCGCCGTGATCGCGGCTGCGACGCCCGGGGAGAAGGACCGCGCCAGGGCGGTCTCGATCTGGGCGCTGAGCATTTCCCTCGCCTCCGCCGTGGGCCCGCTCTCCTCCGGCATCCTGGCCACCGTCGCCGACTTCCGCTGGGCGTTCGTCCCGCCGGTCGTCCTCGGTGTCGTGGTCGGCTTCGCCTGCTGGGCGCTGGTCACCGACTCCAAGGCGCCCGAGGGCCGCGCCCTGGACTGGCCGGGACAGATCAGCATCGCCGTCGGTCTGACCGCCCTGCTGTGGGGCATCATCGAGGGCGGCGACCGGGGCTGGAGCAGCCCCTCGATCGTCTTCGCGCTGACCCTCGCCGCGGTGGCCCTGGCCGGCTTCGTGATGGCGGAGCGGCGCGCCGCGTCCCCGATGTTCAACCTGGAGCTGCTGAGGATCCCGTCGTTCGCGGCGGCCGCGGTGGTCGCCCTGACCGGTATGTTCGGCTTCATCGGCACCGCCTACTGCGTCTCCATCCGGCTCGGCGCGGTGATGCACCTCAGCGCCCTGCGCGCCGGTATGCCGTTCGTGATCCTCCAGCTGATCCCGCTGCTCCTCGCGCCGGTGCTCAGCAGGATGCTCACCCGCGTCGAGCCGCGCTGGCTGCTGATGGGCGGTCTGCTGCCGATGGCCGCCGGCCAGTTCTGGATCGCCGCGCTGCCCATCACCACCACCTCCCTCGCGGCCTTCATCGGCCCGGTGCTGCTGCTCGGCATCGGCTTCATCTGCGTGGTCTCCTCGCTGACCTCGGCCGCGGTGAACGCCGTGCCGATCGAGATGACCGGCATGGCGAGCGGTGCGACCAGCCTGGTCCGCGAGTTCGGCCAGGGCCTCGGCCCGGCCGTGATCAGCACCATCGCGATGAGCGCGGCCTCCTCCGCGCTGGTCGGCAAGCTGAGCGGCTCCGACGCCGGAATGGAGGCCGCGGCCGGACCGCTCGCGGTGGTCAACGCGGGCAGCGACAGCGCCCGGGCCGCCGCGCAGGACGCCCTCGCGCACGGCATGGCCCTGGGCGTGGTGATCTGCGGCTGCGCCTCGCTGCTCGGCGCGGTGGTGACCCTGCTGCTGGTCCGCAAGAACACCGCACGGGCGACGGCCCAGGCGCCGGTGCAGCCGGCATCCGCCTGACCCACAGCACACCGTGAAGGCCGGGGCCCACGCCCCGGCCTTCACGCACGCCCCGCGTGCTCCTTGAGGGGGACCGCTGCAGCCCCCTGAGGGGCGCGGGGAACTGCGCGACCGGCCACGGCGGCCCCGCACTCGCGCACGAAGAGTCCGTGGCCCCCTGGGCGGCAAGTCCCGTGTCTGCGACGGATGTCCGCAATCCATAACGGTCCTGACCAGCACGGGACTTGATGCCTGGTTATGCCTTATCTTCACGACATGTCCACGCCACCGCAGCAGCCTCCGTCCGCTCCACAGCAACCAGAGCCCGCTCCGCAGGACACCATTGCCGCCCAGCAGGCGCCCACGCCGCCGCAGCAGCCCGCACCGCCGCCACAGCAGCAGCCCCCCGCGGTCTCGCCCCAGCCGACCGCGTACCCGTATCCGAACCCGCAGTCGCCGCCCCCGCCCCCGCAGAACCCCTACGCCCAGCCCGCCGCGCCGCAGCAGGCCAACCCCTATGCCGTGCAGCCCGGTTACGGCTATCCGCCGCCGGCCGTACCGCCGTCGGCGACCGGCGGGAACGCGGCCGGGAGAGCCGTGCTGTGGGCCGTCGTGGGCGCGGTGGTCGCCTCCGCGGCCTGGGCGGGCGGTCTCTTCCTGACCGGGGGCTTCGGCGGCAGCGCGGACCTGCGCGGCTACCGGGCGCCCGCGAACCTCTGCTCCAGCGCGGACTACTCGTCGTTCAAGGACGAGTACCCCGTGGCCGACTCGGCCCCGACGAAGAACGCGATGAAGGACCCGGCGCTGGACGAGAGCTACTGCAGTCTCAGCCTCAAGAAGACCAGCACCAGCTACGGGGACGCCTACCTCACCATGCAGATCGACCTGCACAAGAAGACCGACCCGGCACCGGAGTTCACGGCCACCTGGAAGAACTACGGTGACAGCCACACCGACTACGACGTGACGCCCGTGCAGGGCATCGGCGACGAGGCCTACCTGGTCACCCAGGACACCAGCAACGGCTCCACCACCAGCGGTTCGCGGTACGCCACCCTCGCGGTGCGGGACGGCTGGATGACCTACACCATGTACTACAGCGCGTACTTCTCCTCGTACGACAGCGACACCGACCCGCCGACCCTCGACTCCGTGACCGGCTGGCTGAAGACCGACACCAAGTCCACCCTGGAGCAGCTCAAGGACTGACGCTCAGTCCTGGTCGAGGGCGTCGGTGATCGCCTTCACCGGTCCGTGCGCCGCGTAGCCGCCGTCGACGGTGATCTCCGCGCCGTTGACGTACGAGGCCTCGTCGGAGAGGAGATAGACGACCAGCGGCGCCACCTCGTCGACCGTGCCCGGGCGGCCCTGGGGCGTCATGGCGAGGTGGGCGGCGACGAACACCGGGTTGGCGGTGGCCATCAGCGGGGTCTCGATGAAGCCGGGGTGGACGATGTTCGTCCGGATGCCGCGCGGGGCCAGTTCCAGGGACGCCACCCGGGACAGGCCCCGCAGCGCCCACTTGCTGGTCGTGTACGCCACCGCGTGGTGCGCGGTGAGCCCGGCGACCGAGCCGACGTTCACGATCGAGGAACCGGCCGGCATCAGCGGTGCCAGGGCCTGGATACCGAGCAGGGCGCCGGTGGTGTTCACGGCGAACGCCCGGTTCCAGTCGGCGAGTTCGACGTGGCCGAGCCTTGCCCGCATCGGGATGCCGGCGTTGTTCACGAGGCCGTGCACCACGTCGAGGGAAGCCGCCAGGGCTGCCCAGTCCGCCGGCGAGGTCACGTCCAGGCGGACGTACCGGACGTCGAGGCCGTCGGCGCGCAGGGACGCGGCGAGCTTCTCGCCGGCCTCGTCCAGCACGTCCGTCGCGATCACCGTCGCGCCCTCCCGGGCGGCCGCGGCCGCCTCCGCGGCGCCCTGGCCCTGCGCTGCTCCGGTGACGACGACGGTACGGCCCGCCAGGCGCGTGCGGCTCACGGCATCCTCCAAGGGGGTACGGGAGAGGGTCTCCCGTCCACGCTAGGAAGCGGCGGACAGCTCCGGAAACGCGCTCTCGGGATGGGTGGCATCCACGTCGGCGATCTCCGCCGGCGGCCCGTCGCCCAGCGCCCTCTCGTCCGGTGCCCCCGCGTCCTGTACTTCCTCGCCCAGCGCCGCCCCGACCCTGCGGACCGTGTCCCGCAGCCAGCGGTGCGCCGGGTCCGCGTGCCGGTTGTGGTGCCAGTACATGGCCTCCACCAGCGGCACGTCCGGGAACGGCGCCGGTACGACCGCACAGCGCGCGAAGCCCTCGTAGCGGCGGGCCAGCCGCTCCGGGACCATGGCCACCAGGTCCGTACCGCTCACCAGGAACGGCAGCACACTGAAGCCGGGCGTGCTGACCTGCACCTTCGGGGTGATCCCGAGGGTCTCCAGCTGGCGTTCGGCGGGGGTGTGGCTCTTGCCGATGGCGCAGGCCGCGTGCGGCATCTCCGCGAGGTCGCGCAGCGTGAGCCGGCCGTCCACCAGCCGCGGGTTGTCCGGGTCCACGATGCACACGAACCGGTCGTGCATCACGGCCTCGCTGACCCCGGGGAGCTGGTAGCCGAGCGGCACGATCATCAGGTCGTGGCAGCGCAGATGCGTCTCCGTCTCCAGCTGCCCGTCCACGATCGGGTGGAAGTCGATCCGCACCCCCGGCGCCTCGGCCGCGATGACCCGCAGCAGCGGCTCCACGAACACCGTCATCACGTAGTCCGACATGACCACGGAGAACCGCTGGCGGCTGCGGGCCGGATCGAAGTGCCGGGTCAGCGACAGCGCCTCCTCGGCCTTCTGCAGCGAGCCCTGGACGACCGGCAGCAGCCGCTCCGCGAGCGGCGTCAGCTCGTACTCGCGGCCCACTCTGATCAGCAGCTCGTCGTTGAAGTGCCGGCGCAGCCGGGCCAGCGAGCCGCTCATCGCGGACTGGCTGGTGGACAGCCGTACACCGGCGTGGGTGACGTTCTTCTCCTCCAGGAGTGCTTCCAGTGCCACCAGAAGATTGAGATCGATCGCTCCGAGACCCACGAGTGTCCCCTTCCGGCCGGCCACGTCCTTGAAGCTTCGGTGAAACGCGAGGTTAACCAGCGGACGCCCGTCGAGGAAGGGGGTCGGGGCGACTCTCAGGAAGATGCGATGCCAGGCATTCCGGCACCGGATACCCGCAGGTGGGGGGCCTGCGCGCACCACAGGCCCCCCACAGCTTCGGGTGCTAGGGGCGAGGCGTACGACCCCTCTTGCGGGCCCGCGGAAGGTATGCGTCCGCCCGCCCCGGCACGATCCGGTTGGCGAGCGTGCCCAGCCGCTCCACGGTCAGCGTCACCTCGTCGCCGGGCTTCAGCGGGGGCGGGGTCCGCTCCCCGAGCCGCCCCCAGAACTCCGCGAGCGCGCCCCAGCCGCAGGTGCCCGAGCCGAGGATGTCACCGGGGCGCACCCAGGCGTCCCGGCTGGCGTAGGCGATCATCTCCTCGAAGGTCCAGGAGACGTTGGCGAGGGTGTCCCGGCCGATCAGCTCGCCGTTCAGGGTGACCGTCATCTCCAGGTCCAGGAAACCGTCCGCGTCCCGCCGGTCCTCGACCTCGTCGGCGGTGACCAGGCAGGGACCGAGCGTGTTGGCGAAGTCCTTGCCCTTGGAGAAGCCCAGGCCCAGGTTCTTCTCCGGCTTCTGGAGATCCCGCGCCGACCAGTCGTTGAAGACCAGGTACCCGACGATGTGGTCCCTCGCCTGCTCCGGGGTGAGGTCCCGGCCGCTGCGGCCGATGACCGCACCGACCTCCAGCTCGAAGTCCAGCACCGAGCAGCCCGCCGGGACCGGCACGTCGTCATGGGCGCCGTAGGCAGCGTGCGGGTTGGTGAAATAGAAGTTGGGCGCCCGGTACCACTCCTCCGGGACGTGCTCCAGGCCGTCCAGCGACTTCGACACGCCCTCGATGTGCGCCTCGAACCCGACGAAGTCCCGGATGGACGGCGGCTTCAGCGGCGGCAGCAACCGGACCTGATCCACCGTCAACTGACTTGGTGTCTCCAGTGCTTCGAGGCCGGCCGCGGACAGCACGCCCGCCTCGACGAGCGTCAGGACGCTCACTTGGTCGGGCAGCGGGTGGATCACCCCGTCCCGCACCACACCGGCGCGCTCCTCGCCGTCGTGCTCGTAGGTCGCGAAACGCATGGCTCACTGCTCCCAGTGGTTGGTGTTGGTGACGGTGCCGGCGCTCAGATGGCCGGCGAACACGCCCTTGGGGTCACGGGCGGCCCTGATCCCGTTCAGCCGCCGCCACTGCTCGTCACCCATGAACCTCAGCTGCCGTACCGTGAAGTCGGAGTCGCCGAGGTACTGGCCCGCGGTCACCGGCCGCATCGCCGCCATCGCCTCGTCCAGCCAGCCGCGCAGCTCCGCGTCCCGCCCGGGGTCGTCGTACACGACATAGCTGGCGCAGTAGATCTCCGACTGCAACGAGAAAGCCATGTCGGGCAGTTGCCGCAACGGCGCCATGGAGAACCAGATGGTGAAGGTCTGCCGGGTCGGGTGCTCGGTGAACGCCTTGCGGATCGCCGGGACGACCTCCGCGGCGGTGCCGGTCAGCCAGGCGTTGTCGACGAGGTAGCGGTGGCCTTCCGGGTTGGCGGTGCGCTGTCCGGCCAACTGCTCGGCGAGCGTGGTGGGCTGCGCCTCGATGCGGAACAGGGCCCGGTCGGCGTGGGGATTGGCGTGCAGCGGCGCGAGCGCCTCGGCCGCCTGCTCCGGGGTGTCGGTCATCGAGACACCGGTGACCAGCAGCACCGGTTCGTCGAGGTCGGGCGGGGTCTGGGTGAGGGCGACGATCTCCACCAGGTCGGAGACCGTGTGGTGGATGCCGTGCAGCCAGGTCATGACCTCGTCGAAGAGGTCCAGCGGGTAGGCGTGCACGGTGTGCGCGAGATGCCCAGGGAGTGGGCGGGTGCGCAGGTGGAAGCGGGTGACGACGCCGAAGAAACCGGGCCCCGCCCCGCGCGCCGCCCAGAACAGGTCGCTGTGCCGCGTCTCGTCGGCACGGACCAGCTCGCCGTCGGCCGTGACGACGTCGATCGCCACGATGTTCTCGGCCGCCCAGCCCCAGCCGCGCGCGTTCCAGCCCTGCCCGCCCTGGAGCAGGAAGCCGCCGATGCCGACGGACGGGCAGTGCCCGCCGTTGAAGAACCGCCCGAACTCGCCAAGAAACGGGTTGAGTTCGTCGCCGCCCTTGACGCTGGGGGTGGCCGTGACGATCCCGGTGGTCTCGTCGTACGCCATCTCGCGGAAGCCGCCGAGGTCGATCAGCAGCGCGTCCCGGCGCACCGACCAGGCGGCCCAGCTGTGCCCGCCGGAGCGGACGGCGACCTGCCAGCCGCGCTCCAGGGCGAGCCGTACGCCCTCCACGACATCCTGCTCGGAGACCGCCCTCAGTACGGCGGCGGGGGTGCGGTCGGCGGGGCGGCGGGCGTTGAAGACCCTGCCGTACACGGCCTCCTCGAAGTCCTCGTCACCCGGGAGGTGGAGGGTGCCGGAGAATCGGTTCTCGTTCGGGGGTTCGGTGGGCGTCCCCCGATGGATTGCAGACACGGGGCGGCTCACTTGACTGCGATGGGGTTGACGGGGGTACCGACCGCGCCGGTCACCGGCAGGGGGGCCGCGACCAGCAGGAACTCGTAGACACCGTCGGCCGCGCAGTCCTCCGCGAGGGCCTCCAGGTCCCACAGCTCGCCCAGCGGCAGGCCCAGGTGGGGGACGGCGATCCGGTGCAGCGGCTCGGTCGCCGGCTCGGCGAACCCGGACGGCCGCACCTCCAGGCCCCAGGTGTCGGTGGCGACGGCCGCGATCTCCGTGCGGTGCAGCCAGCCGAGGGTGGTGAAGGACAGGCCGGGCGCGTCCCCGGCCGCGTACCCGTCCCAGGCGCCGAGCCGCCGTACCCGGCGGAGCTGTCCGGTGCGGACGAGAACGATGTCGCCCCGGCGCACACCGGAGGTGGCACCCTGCGCGTCGACGGTGTCCCGCAGGTGCTCCTCCGATACCGGGTAGCCGTCGGGGAGTTCACCCCGCGCGTCACCGAACGCCCGGCCGACGTCGAGCAGCACCCCGCGGCCGGTGAAGGCGTCCCGCAGGTGCTCGACGCCGGTCACACCATCGCTGTCGCTGTCGCTGTCGCTGTCGCTGTCGCTGTCGCTGTCGCCGTCGCCGCACGAACGGCCGTGCCAGGCCTGCTCGGTGTCGTGGCCGTGGCCCAACCCGTCCCACCGCGTCGATGCCCGGGCGCCGGCTGTGTCGAACCCCTGGGCCAGCGAGAAGGAGCGGCCGCGCCGGACCAGACTCGCCGCGTGCGCGCGGATCGCGTCGTCGATGAAGTTGAGCGTGCCCAGCACGTCGTCCTCGCCCCAGCGGCCCCGGTTGCGGTGGGCGGCACGGGCCTTGGCCAGCTCTTCCTCAAGGGGACCCAGGGTCATCGGGTGTGTCCTTTCAGCAGCAGATCGAGGGCGTTGCCCCCAGCGATCGCGTCCCGTGCGGCCGGGTCGAGGCCGGCCGCGTCCAGGCGGGCCACCGGATCGGTCATGCCCATGTCGAAGGGGTGGTCGGTGCCGAGCACCACCCGGTCCGCGCCCACCTCCTCGACCAGATGGCGCAGCGCGCGAGGCGTGTAGACGAGCGCGTCGAACCACATCCGCCGCAGATACGAGCTGGGCGGCTCGGCGCAGCCGCGCGCGTCCGGCCTGACCTGCCAGGCGTGGTCGGAACGGCCGATGTACGTCGGCAGATAGCCGCCGCCGTGCGCGGCCACCAGCTTCAGACGCGGGAAACGGTCCAGGACTCCCGTGAAGATCAGATGCGAGAGCGCGACCGTGGTCTCGGTGGGCTGGCCGACCGTGTTGCCCAGGTAGTTCGAGGCGAGCCGCTCGCCGAGCGAGCAGCCCCAGGGGTGCACGAAGACGACCGCGCCCAGCTCCTCGGCCTTCAGCCACACGTCGTCGTGCGCGGGATCCGCCAGCTCCCGGCCCTCGACACTGGTGGAGACACTGATGCCGTACAGGCCCAGCTCGGTCACCGCCTGGTCCAGCAGGGCGACCGCGAGGTCCGGGTGCTGCAGCGGTACCGTGCCGAGGCCGTAGAGCCGGCCGGGCGCGGCGGCGCAGTGCGCGGCCACCGCCTCGTTGACGGTACGGGCCAGCCGCACCGCCGGTCCGGGGCCGGCCCAGTAGTGGTGCATGGGCATCGGGCCGACCACCTGGATGTCGACGCCCATCTCGTCGAGGTCGGCGAGCCGGACGTCAACGTCCGTCAACTTCCATGCCAGACGCTGGAGTTGGGCCCGGTTGGCGGCCAGTGACTCGGGGGAGTGGGCGCGCTGCTCGGCGGCCAGCTCGGCCGCGAGGCCCGCGGTGCCGGCCACCAGGGCGTCGGCCTCGGGCACTGCTAGATGCCCGTGGAAGTCGACGACGGGCGCGCTCATGCGGCCACCGTCAGGGAAGCGAGGGTCTCCGACATGATCCGGGCCGGGTCGGCGCCCGGGGTGTCCGGGTGGATCTCCCACTCGGCGAGCTGGAGGGAGTTGTCCAGCACCATGCGGACGCGGGGCAGCCGCCGGGCCATGAACCGTGCCAGCGCCCTGTCCACCGGCTCGTCGGCGGTGACCAGCTCGGCCAGCAGCACCGCGTCCTCCATGCACATCGCGGCACCTTGCGCGATCAGCGGCGGGCAGGCGTGCGCCGCGTCGCCGATCACCATGGCCCGGCCCCGGTGCCAGTCCTCGTCCACCAGCACCGCCTCGATCCAGCGGTAGTCCACCGGCGTGTCGTCCGGCAGCGAGGCGAGTATCCTCCCCCAGGTGCCGCCGTACCCGGCGCCACGCGCGCGCAGCAGGTCCAGCGAGGCACGCGGGCCGATCAGGGCGGCGTCCAGGTTCTCGTCCAGGAGGTAGGCGTAGCACCGGTCGTCGGAGATCGGGCTGTAGCCGGCCTTGTAGCGGGGACCGCCGTAGTACACCTCGGCGCAGTCCATCTCGGCGGGCCGCCGCGCCACCACCCGGAAGATCGACATACCGACGGGGCGCGGTTTCACCGAGATACCGATGAGCGCGCGCACGGCCGAGTTGATGCCGTCCGCGCCGACCACCAGGTCGTAGCGGCCGGCGGAGCCGTCGGTGAACGTCACGTCCACATGGCCGGCCGCCTGGTCGAGGCCGCGCACGCTCAGGCCCAGGCGGACGGTGACGCCGTGCGCGTACACCGCGTCGCACAGCGCGTTCTGGAGGTCCGAGCGGAGCGCGCCCGCCGTGGACGGCAGATCGGCGCCACCGGTGTGCGGGGTCTCCAGCTCGGTGATCAGACCGCCGTCCGCCCGGCGCAGCCGCATGAGGTCGAACGGCACCGCCCGGGCCAGCACCCGGTCCAGCACGCCGACCGAACGCAGCGCCTTGAGCGCGTTGCCCTGGATGGTGATGCCATGGCCCACCCCGAACCACTGGGGCGAGACCTCGACGAGCTCCACCTCGACCCCGCGCTGGGCGAGAGCGAGACACAGCACGCTTCCGGTGATGCCGCCGCCGACGACGAGCACCTTGTTCACGGGCATGGGCGATCCTTGCGAAAGTAGAAAGTCAGATGGTGGGGGTCAGCAGCTTTCAGCCGGTGAACCGGGGACCCAGCTCGTGGTAGTGCTCGACGGCCGGCGGCGCCGCGAAGAACGGGCCGATCAGGGACCGCCAGCGCGCGAACCGCTCCGACTCCCGGAAGCCGACCGTGTGCGCCTCGACCGACTCCCAGCCGACGAGCAGGAGAAACGTCCGCGGCCGCTCGTCGCAGCGCAGCAGTTCGGCCCAGCGGAACCCGTCCGCCTCGGCGAGCACCTCACGGGCTTTGCCGAAGGCCTCCTCGAATTCCGCCTCCCGGCCTTCCTCGACGGTCAGCTCGGCGTGCTCGACTACCACGGTGTGCTCCTCGGGTTCGGGGTGGCATCGAGCCTGATCGGCGGTAGGTGCAGGGTCAACGGATCGAGGCATCGACAAGGGGGACGTCATCCATCCCCGACGGCGATGGCGGTCCCACCCGGCGGTACCGCCCGGCGCAGCCGGACATCGGCGCAGGCCCAGGCGGAGTGCGCGAGCGATGGCAGCCATCGTGAACGGCCATTTCCGCCGACCGGGCACGATGCCTAGCGTCGAAGGCGAGCCCCCACCCGTACGAGGAGAGCCGCCCGTGCCCGAACCTTCCCCCGCCCACGCCGGACCCTTCGCGCTCGGCACCTTCAGCGGCGGCACAGCCGCCACCTTCCCCGGCCTGGTCGCCGGCACCCGGGTCCGCGACCTCTCCGGCCTGGTGGCGTCGGTACGCGCGCTGGTCGAGGACTGGGACACCTGGCTGCCCCGCCTGCACGAGCTGGCCGCCGCCACCGACGGCACCTGGCACGACCTGGCCGGCCTGCGGGTCCTGACGCCGATCGAACCGGGCCAGATCCTGCAGAGCGGCGCCAACTACCGCAAGCACGTGGTCGATCTGGTCGCCGCCGAGAAGGAGAGCGTGCACGGCGCCACCCCCGAGGAGGCCCGCGCCGACGCCGAGAAGATGATGGACGAGCGGATCCGCGACGGCGTCCCCTACATCTTCCTCGGCTCTCCGCGCGCCCTGTGCGGGCCGTACGACGACATCGTGCTGCCCGCGCTCGGCGAGCAGCACGACTGGGAGCTCGAACTCGCCCTGGTCATCGGCAGGTCGGGGAAGGACATCCCGGCCTCGGAGGCGATGTCGTACGTCGCCGGCTACACGATCAGCAACGACCTCACCACCCGGGACCGGCTCTACCGGCCCGACCTGAAGGCCATCGGCACCGACTGGTTCACCGCGAAGAACGCCGACACCTTCCTGCCGACCGGGCCGTTCCTGGTCCCCGCGGACTTCGTCGGCGACCCCGGCGACCTGCGGATCACGCTGCGGCACAACGGGGTGGTCCGGCAGGACGAGTCCACCAAGGACATGATCTTCGACATCCCGCGGCTGATCGCCTACGCCTCCACGACCACCACCCTGCGCCCCGGCGACCTGCTGCTCACCGGCTCCCCGGCCGGTAACGGTGCGCACTGGGGGGTCTTCCTGGGGCCCGGAGACGTGATCGACGCGGAGATCACCGGCCTCGGTCATCAGAGCAACACCGTCAGGAGCCACGCATGAGCTTCCAGCCCATCACCCATCTGCGCCATGTCGACCTGGCCGTACCGGACTTCGCCACCCAGCGGGCCTTCTACGGCACCACCTGGGGCCTGACCGAGGTCGCGAACGACAGCGGCATCGCGTTCTTCGCCGCCGAGGGCAGCCCCGAGCAGTACATCGTGCGCATCCGCGAGGACGAGCGGAAGCGGATGGACCTCGTCGCCTTCGGCGCGGTCTCACCGGCGGCGGTGGACGAACTCGCGGTCCGGCTGGGGCGGGCCGGAGTGCAGATCGTCCACGAGCCGCGGGCACTGGACACCCCCGGCGGCGGCTACGGGCTGCGCTTCTTCGACCCCGACGGACGGGTGGTCGAGGTCTCGGCCGACGTCGCCACCCGCACCCACCGCAGGATCGAGGAGCGCGAGGCCGTCCCGGTACGGCTCTCGCACTGCGTGGTCAACTCCCAGGACCCGGAGGGACTGCGAGACTTCTACATCCAGAACCTCGGCTTCCGGCTCACCGACACCCTGTACTCCACGCACATGGGTGACCTCATGTACTTCCTGCGGTGCAGCCCACTGCACCACTCCTTCGCCATCGCGCGCGGCCCCCATGTGTCGCTGCACCACGCCTCTTTCGAGATGCGGGGGGTGGAGGAGTACATGCGCGGCACCGGGCGGGCGCTGCGCGCCGGGACCCGGCTCACCTGGGGCCCCGGTCGGCACCTGGCGGGCGACAACACCTTCTCCTACTTCCACGACCCGCACGGCAACACCGTCGAGTACACCACCGAGCTCGCCGTCCTCGAAGAGGACCTGTGGCACCCCGGCCGGCACGACGTGGACGACCCGATCACCCAGGACCAGTGGGGCACCGCCGACCCGATGAGCGAGTCGGTCGCCAAGGAGCAGTTCAACGACCCCGACGTGCTCTTCGAAGCGCCCCCGGTGTAACCCCGATCCTCCCGAGAAAGGCCGCAGTTGTGGCAGAGATCCTGAAGCACGCCGTGCCCAAGGCCGAGGTGGCCGCCTCCCTCGGCCAGGTGCGCGAGACCGTCGCCGGCGTCATCGCGGACATCCGCGAGCGCGGTGACGCGGCCGTGCGCGCGTACTCCGAGAAGTTCGACAAGTGGAGCCCGGACTCCTTCCGGCTGAGCACGGAGGAGGTCGAGAAGATCGTCGCCTCGGTGCCGCAGCAGGTCATCGACGACATCAGGTTCGTGCAGGAGCAGGTCCGTAACTTCGCCCGCCACCAGCTGGACTCGATGGGCGAGTTCGAGGTGGAGACGCTGCCGGGCGTGCGGCTGGGCCAGAAGCACATCCCCGTGCAGGCGGCCGGCGCCTACATCCCCGGCGGCCGTTACCCGCTCACCGCCTCCGCCCACATGACCATCGTCACCGCCAAGGTGGCGGGCGTGCCACGGGTGGTCGCCTGCACCCCACCGATCCACGGCGAGATCCCCGCCGCCACCGTCGCCGCCATGCACCTGGCCGGTGCCGACGAGATCTGGCTGCTCGGCGGCGTCCAGGCGGTGGCCGCGATGGCCGTGGGCACCGACACCATGGAGCCGGTCAACCTCATCGCAGGACCCGGCAACGCGTATGTCGCCGAGGCCAAGCGCCAGCTGTTCGGCGAGATCGGCATCGACCTGTTCGCCGGACCCACCGAGATCCTGGTCCTCGCCGACGACCGGGCCGACCCGTTCGTCTGCGCGGTCGACCTGCTCTCCCAGGCCGAGCACGGCCCGGACTCCCCGGCGGTCCTTATCACCACCTCCCGCGAGATCGCCGAGCGGACCGTCGCCGAGGTCGAACGCCTTCTGCCCGGCATGCCCACCCGCGACTACGCGGAGCCCGCCTGGCGCAACCACGGCCAGGTGCACGTCGTCGGCTCGATCGACGAACTCTACGAACTCGCCGACGCGTTCGCCTTCGAACACGTCGAGGTACTGACCGCCGAACCGCGCCTCGCGCTGGAGCGGATGACCCAGTACGGCGCCCTGTTCCTCGGCGAGGGCACCTGTGTGTCGTTCGGCGACAAGGTCATCGGCACCAACCATGTGCTGCCCACACGTGGTGCCGCCCGCTACACCGGCGGCCTGTGGGTGGGGAAGTACCTCAAGACGGTCACCTACCAGGAGGTCACCGACACCGCCTCGCAGGCCCTGCTCGGGCGGCTGTGCGGGCGCGCGTCCCGGGTCGAGCTGTTCGAGGGGCACGCCCGCTCGGGTGACGTACGGGCCGCGAGGGCCGCGGGCGACGCGCTGCCGTGGAACGAAGCGTGAGCCTGGACGGCCGTACGGCCCTGGTCACCGGCGGGGGAGGGCCGCTGGGCCGGGCCTTCGCGCTGGCGCTCGCCGACGCCGGGGCCCGGGTGATCCTCGTCGGCCGGAACGAGCAGGCCCTCACGGAGGCGGCGGCCAAGGTCGGCGAAGCGGCCCGTACGGCGGTGTGCGACGTCTCCGACCCGGCCGCCGTGCGCGCGCTGGCCGCCGGACTCGCCGACGAGGAGGTGTCGTTGCTCGTCAACAACGCGGGTGTCGCCGGACCGGTGCGGCCGCTCGTCGACATCGAACCCGACGAGTGGGACGACGTGTTCGCCGCCAACGTACGCGGCGTCTACCTCATGTGCCGGGCGTTCCTGCCGCCCATGCTCGCCGCCGGACGGGGCGACATCGTCAACGTCGCCTCGGTCAGCGGCAAGCGCCCGCTGCTCAACCGCACGCCCTACACCGCCTCCAAGATGGCGCTGATCGGCCTCACCCGGACCCTGGCCGGCGAGGTGGGCCCGTCCGGTGTCGCGGTCAACTCCCTTTCCCCGGGCCCGGTCCGGGGGCCCCGCATGGACCGCAACTTCCGGCTCACCGCCGAACTCACCGGCTGCACCGTCGAGGAGGCGGAACGGGACTTCGCCTCCCGGGCCGCGCTCGGCCGGCTGGTGGAGGAGGACGAGGTCGCGCGGGCACTCGTCGCCATGCTGGCGATGCCCGGACTGTGCGGGGCGGACATCGACCTGTCGGCGGGGATGATCGCACCGGCGTAGGCACCGGGCCGAGTACGGCGAGGTGGACGGTGCGCGGGCCGTCCGCCTCGCCGTCGTGCGTGGTCAGAGTCCGGGACTGTGGCCACTCTGTGTGAGCGCCATGAAGTGGGCCGCACGATCGAAGGCATCGGGTTCCGGGATGCGTGTGTGCAATGGCTGTCCGGGGTTTACCACGGCTGATTCACTCCAACCTGCGCACCTCCGGTGCCTTCGTCGCCCTGGTTCCGACCGGCGACTAGTGACTCTGCGCGATGGCGCACTCCACCCGTGGAAAGGCCTGCAATGACGCTGACATCCCGACGCTCGTTCCTGATCGCCGGTTCCGCCGCGACAGCGGCCGTGCTCGTCCCGGTCGCCTCCGGCACCGCCACCGCAGCGCCGAAGGCGCCGGGCAGCACGATCTCCGTCGCCGCGGGGGAGACCTACGAACTCGCCGCGACCACCAAGGTCAGCCAGTTGACCATCGGCGACGGCGGCAGGATCGTCGCCCCGGACGGGTACGACATCAGCCTCACCGTCGACGGCGTGGAGACCGGCCAGCTGCTCACCGCGACCGGAGCCACCGGGACCCTCGTCCAGGCCGGCACCTACCGCGGTGACGTCGTCCTCACGGTCGCCGAGTCCAACGACGTCACCTACCAGACCCTCACCTTCCCGTTCCGGCAGGCCCTGTACGTCGGTTCGGGCGGGGTCGACTCCGCGAAGTCCGTACTGTCCGCCGTACGCGGCGGCAAGGTCACCGACACAGCCGCCCGGAACGTGTCGATCGCGTCCACCGGCGAGTGCTTCAACGGCGTCTACGTCGAGAGCGGCAGCTACACCCTGCAGAGCCCCACCATCACCCTCGACGGCAACGGCCGTTCGGACTTCGCCGGGTACGGCGCGGCCGTGGTCGGCGACGGCTCCGCGACCAGGCTGGTCGTGGACGGCGCCCGGATCAGCAACAAGGGCGTGGTCCGCACCACCGTCATCGCCAACGGCGGCGCCAACGTCCTCGTCAGGGACTCCTTCCTGCGGGCCCGCAACGGCGTCCTGCCCGCCGACTACCAGGCCACCGTCGAGACCCCGTACATGGAGTCGGTGCCCTGGATGCTGGGCCTGGACGGCAACGTCCGCGCCACCAACCTGATCGGCGCGGGCAGCATCGCCACCTACCTCAACTCGACCGTGTTCTCGGAAACCTGGGGCGCGCTGTCGGTCGAGGGCGGCAGCGGCCTGAAGCTGACCGCGATCAACTCCCACGTCGGCAACACCGGTGACTACGGCTACGGCACCTACGCCATCGGCGACGCCACCGTGCGCGTCCTCGGCTCCCGCTTCGACGTCGGCTCCTACGCGACGATCATCGCCGGGCCGGCCGCCGTCGTGCACTACGGCGACAGCACCCGCGACGCCGTCGCCGCCCTCAACACCGAGCTGGAACTGGGCCTGTCCAACGCCGAGTTGCGGAGCATCCCGGAACGAAGCACGGTGGTGAACTCCGGTCACTTCGGCTACATGTTCTTCGGCGCCGGGCAACTCACCCTGGACGGCGGCACCGTCATCAACTCCGAGCGGGCCACCTTCCTCAACAAGGGCCAGCAGACCACCATTTCGGTCGACGGCTCGCAGGGCGCCAGGCTCAACCCGCGGGACGGCGTCATCCTCCAGATGATCGAGCTGGACGACCCGGGCCCGGTCCCCGTCAACGGCAAGATGATGAACATCGGCGTCTACACCGAGCCCACCACCGACCCGACCAAGAACTCCTCGTTCGACGTCACCGCCGTGCACGCCACCGACGGCGCCGCCACCTTCAGCTCCATCAGGCTGAAGGGCGACTTCTACAACGGCATGCGCAACGGCAAGAACATGGTCCTCACCTTCGAGGACGCGTCCGTCGAGGGCGTCATCTCGGCGACCAGGGCCAAGCACCGGGTGTCCTCCATCGACTCGTCCACCTTCTACGAGCTGGGCATCGTCACCAACACCGTGCAGGCCGCCGTCAACAACGGCGTGGTGGTGAAGCTGAACAGCGGCTCCACCTGGACGGTCACCGGGACGTCGTACCTGACCAGCCTCACCCTCGCGGCCGACGCGGCCGTGCGGGCACCGCGCGGCAAGTCGGTCAAGCTGACGGTCGACGGCACCGAAACGGCGATCACGGCCGGCTCCAGCTACACGGGCGCCCTCACACTCACCGTGGCCTGATGTCCGGCGCCGTAACGTGACACCGGACAGGAGGCGCGGTCTCTTCCACGGTCCGCGCCTCCTCCGTGTCCGGCGGCAGAAGCTCCCGTAAGCTGGCCGGATGTTCAGCCCCGAAGGCCCGAGCCTCCGTGAACTCACCGTCCAGGCCCTGTCCTCCGTCGAGCGCGGATACGACCTGCTGGCCCCGAAGTTCGACCACACCCCCTTCCGGACCCCCGACCCGGTCCTGGAAGCGGTCGCGAAGGCGCTCACCCCGCTCGGCCCCTTCGAGGACGGCCTCGACCTGTGCTGCGGGACCGGAGCCGGCACCGACGTGCTGGCCCAGGTGTGCCGGCACAGCGTCACCGGGGTCGACTTCAGCGCCGGCATGCTGGAGGTCGCCCGCCGGCAGGCCCCGCCCGAAGGCCCGGACGTCACCTACGTGCGCGGCGACGCCCGGGCCCTGCCGTTCGGACCCGCCTTCGACCTGGTCGTCAGCTTCGGGGCGTTCGGGCACTTCCTGCCCCGGGAGCTGCCCGGCCTCTTCGACCAGGTGCACGCGGTACTGCGGCCGGGCGGCACCTTCGCCTTCCCGGTGCTCGCGCCGCCGCGGCCCACCCGCCCCGGGTTCTGGATGCTGCTGGGCTTCGACGCCGTGATGCGGGTGCGCAACACCCTGTGGCGGCCGCCGTTCGTCATGTACTACCGGGCCTTCCGACTCAGCCTGGTACTGGGGGAGTTGGCACGGGCGGGGTTCGCCGTGGAACTGTCCGCGCTGCCCGAGTTCGGCGAGCGCGACGACGGCAGCCCGCGCGCCCGGCTGGTCGTGGCCCGACGCCGTCAGCCCGACGCCGTCAACCCGCGGCCGGCACCGTGAACTCGTAGACCAGCGCGTCCTGCTGGGCGTCCACCACCAGGTCGGTGATCTCCAGCGGCCGGGCGTACTGGTCGTGCACCCGGCGGGTCACCCGGACCGAGGATGCGTCCGCGACCTGGGTGATGGAGTCCCGGTGGTGCAGGGTGAGGCCTGCCTTGCGCATCCAGTCGTAGGCCCGGCGCAGCTGCGCCGCGGCACTGCCGTCGGCCCGGTCCCGGTAGCGGCCCAGTTCCTCGACCTCGGTCAGGGCCACCGCCGAGAAGGAGGTCACGGCGGTGCGCAGGGCGTGCCCGTCGGGGGAGGCGGACTCGTAGCGGTGCACCAGGGTCGGCCGGTGCGGGGCCAGCCCCAGCGCCGCCGCGTGCTCGGGCGGTGGCTCCTCCCAGGTCACCGTGGCCCGGTCGACCGCGCCGTGTTCCATGGCTCCGGCGCCCACCGGGAAGGCCAGGGAGACCGGGCTCTCCACCGGACGGCCGTGCAGGGTCGCATGGCTGCCGCGCCGGTCGGTGGCCACCAGTCCGCTGTGCCGCAGCACCTCCAGCGCCTGCCGGACGGTCTCCCGGCTGACGCCGAAGTGCTGCGCCAACTGCCGTTCCGCGGGAAGCCGTTCACCCGGCGGCAGGGTGCCGTCGCGCAGTTCGCCGAGGAGTTGTGTCGCGATCCGCCAGTACAGGGGCTGCCCTTCGGTCTCGGAGTGCTCGTGCGGGGTGGTGCGGGCCATGCCGCTCCTCCTGGGGGTGACAAGAAGTAGCCGTGCGGGTTCGTTCCGCGACCACATCTAGCATTGGTCTAAACCATGAGGGAAGAGCGGCCGACGGGTTCGGCCGAAACCGTGCGGGCCTCACAGACTCGCGTAAACGGCGTTGACCAGGGCCGTCTTTCGGGGGTCGTCCGCGATCCGCGGTCCCATGCGGTTCATGACGTAGCCGAGGGAGACGCCTGCTTCCGGGTCGGCCAACCCGCAGGAGCCGCCGAACCCGTCGTGCCCGAAGGCCCGCGGGTTCGGACCGTACGAGCCGTTCCGCCCGCTCAGCCACAGCCCCAGCCCGATTTCGGTGTCGTGCTCGAAACCCGCCCCCAGCACCAGGTCACGGCAGCTGCCCTGGCCCTCCCGCACCCGCTCGGCGGCCGCCGGGGACAGCACGCGCAGGCCGCCGTACTCGCCCCGGCCGGCGAACACCCCGTACAGCGCCGCTACCGCGCGGGCCGTGCCGTGCCCGTTGGCCGCCGGGATCTCGGCCGCCCGCCACTCGGGGGTGTTGGCCGCGCTCGCGCCCACGCCCGGGTTGGCCAGCGCGGCGACGGCGACGGGCGTCAACTGGCTGAAGATCGCAGCCTGTTCACTGTCCGACAGGACCCGGGGATGCACCAGTTCGGCCGCCCGGCCCGATTCCTTCTCCGGCAGTCCGACGGTGAAGTCGATCCCGAGCGGCCTGGTGACCTCCCGCTCCAGGAAGGCGCCCGGGCGCAGCCCCGACACCCGCCGCACCACCTCGCCGACCAGGAAGCCGTAGGTCAGCGCGTGGTAACCGGACCCGGTCCCCGGCTCCCACCAGGGCTCCGTCGCCGCCAGCCGCGCGGTCGTCAGCTCCCAGTCGTAGAGGTCCTGGAGCGAGTGCGGCTCGCGCAGGCCGGACAGTCCGGCCCGGTGCGAGAGCAGATGGCGGACCAGCACCCGCTCCTTGCCGGCCGCCGCGAACTCGGGCCAGTAGTCGGCCACCGGCGCGTCGAGGTCGAGCAGTCCCCGGTCGGCGAGGAGGTGCGCGCACAGGGCCACCGGCCCCTTGGTGGTGGACCAGACGTTGACCAGGGTGTCGCGCTCCCACGGCCGGCGGTGTGCCGGATCCGCCCAGCCGCCCCAGAGGTCCACCACGGTCTCGCCGCCGACCGTCACCGCGACGGCGGCGCCCAGTTCCTCCCGGTCCCGGAAGTTCTCCTCGAACGCCTCCCGCACCGCCGCGAAACGCGGTGCGCAGTGGCCGTGGACCTGTGGCTCGTGCTCGGACATGCGTCCTCCGTCGTACGCCGGAAAACCCGGACCGCGACGCTGCGGTCCGGGCACCCCGAACGTACCGACTGGTCGGACCGGAGGGAAGATCAGAGCAGGAAGAGCCGCCCGGCCGGCTCCTGATGCCCCTCGGTGCCGTGCCAGTAGTCGCGGGACTCCACCGCCAGACCCCGCGCGTCGAACCGCACGAAAACGCACCCCGCCAGCGTGGCCGCCGTACCGCCCTCCTCGGACCGCACCCGGAACTCCGCCGCCGCGACCCCGTCCGGACCCACCAGCGGGGCCGAGAACCTCACGTCCGGCACCCGCTCGGCCTCGAACGACCAGCGCAGATAGGCGGCGAGCGCGTCCCGCCCCCGGTGCGGTTCGCGGAACGGCATCGAGCGGTGCACGCAGTCCTCGGCGTACAGGGCGAGCAGCGCCTCCACGTCGTGCGCGGCCCAGCCCCGCTCCCAGACCCGGACGAACCGCTCGGCGGCCTCGCGCGTGTCCATCTCCGCCGCCTCCTCAGACGTACGAGCGCAGCCAGCGCAGCTTCGCCGCCTCCTGGTACGGGCCGCCGCCCTCGTGGTCGTTGTAGTCGTACACCTCGATCGTCTTGTCCTCGTGCGCCCAGGAGTTGAAGGCCGCGAAGACCGTGGACGGCGGGCAGGTCTGGTCCTCCAGGCCCGCCGAGAACAGCGCCGGGGCCCGGCCGCGCGCCGCGAAGTGCACCCCGTCGAAGTAGGAGAGGGTGCGCTGCACATCCGCCGAGCGGCCGCGATGGGTCTTGAGGAACAGGGCGATCTCCCGGTACGGGTGACGGTCCGTCAGCGTGGTGGCGCGCGGGAAGTCGCACAGGAACGGCACGTCCGGCGCGACCGCCACCAGGTCCGGGACCAGACCGCCGACGGCCACGGTGATCCCGCCGCCCTGGCTGGCCCCGAGCGCCGCGGTCCGCGTGGCGTCGGTCAGCGGGTGCGAACGGGCCGCCTCCACCGCCCGTACCGCGTCCGTGAACACCCGCCGGTAGTAGTAGTTCTCCGGCGCCTCGATGCCCCGGGTCATGAACCCGGGGTACGCCGGTGCGCCGCCCACCGGGTCCGCGGTGCCGCCCCCGCCGCCCCAGGCGCTGCCCTGGCCGCGGGTGTCCATGGTGAAGTGCGCCCGTCCCGTCGACGCCCAGAGCAGGTTCTCGTGCGGCAGCCCGCGGCCGCCGCCGTACCCGACGAACTCCACGACCAGCGGCAGCGGTTCGGTGGCACCGGCCGGCAGCCGCAGCCAGCCCTTGACCGGGTGGCCGCCGAACCCGGCGAACGTCACGTCGTAGACGTCCACCGTGGACAGCCCGGTGTCGACCGGCTCGAAGCGGGCGTCGAGATCGTGTTCGCGGGCCTCCTGGAGCGTCTTTGACCAGAAGGCGTCGAAGTCGTCGGGCGCCACCGACTCGCTGCGGTGTTCGCGGAGCTCGTCCAGGGGAAGGTCGAACAGGGCCATCGACAACCGCCTTTGTGAAGGGTAGGTGCGGATGATCACACCGTACGTGGGTGGTCCGACGAGTCGCCAGGCCTCTGCGTCGCCCGGCGCCTACGATGAGGCCATGCCGTCTGCCGTTGATCTGCTGGTCAGGGACGCCGGACTGCTCGTCGTGGACGGCGGGCAGGAGATCCCGGGCGGCTGGGTGGCCATAGCCGGTGGTCGGGTCACCGCGGTCGGCACCGCGG
Source organism: Streptomyces sp. NPDC054770 (assembly GCF_053611985.1). NCBI lineage: Bacteria > Bacillati > Actinomycetota > Actinomycetes > Kitasatosporales > Streptomycetaceae > Streptomyces > Streptomyces sp. NPDC054770. The sequence goes on along the minus strand of NZ_JBSHBL010000024.1, from coordinate 67,528 downwards.
GCACCGAACCCGAGGCCCGTACGGTCCGCTCCGCCTCCGGACGGCTCGTCACCCCCGGCCTCGTCAACACCCACCACCACATCTACCAGAACCTCACCCGCTCCTACGCCCCCGCCGTGGGCGGCTCCCTCTTCGACTGGCTGACCACCCTCTACCCCCTGTGGGCGGCCCTCGACGAGGAGGCCGCCTACGTCTCCGCGTACGTAGGCATGGCGGAACTCCTCATGGGCGGCTGCACCACCTCCTCCGACCACCTCTATGTGCATCCGCGCCCCGGCCTGGTCGACGCCGAGATCCGCGCGGCCCGCGACATCGGCTTCCGCTTCCACGCCACCCGCGGTTCGATGACCCGCTCAGTCGAGGACGGCGGACTGCCGCCAAGGAGCGTCACCCAGACCACCGACGAGGTCCTCGCCGACAGCGAACGGCTCGTCAAGGCCCACCACGACCCCGAACCGGGTGCCCTGATCCGGGTCGCGCTCGCCCCCTGCTCGCCCTTCTCGGTGACCAAGGAGGTGATGACCGCGACCGCCGAACTCGCCGAGCGGTACGACGTCCGGCTGCACACCCACCTCGCCGAGGACCGTGACGAGGACACCTACTGCCTGGAGACCTACGGCTGCCGTCCCGTCGAGTACTTCGAGGACTGCGGCTGGATGAGCGACCGCACCTGGGTCGCCCACTGCATCTACCCGAACGACGCCGAACTGGGGCGCCTCGCGGCCGCGGGCGTCGGCGTGGCGCACTGCCCCAGCTCCAACATGCTCATCGGCGGCGGCACCGCCCGGGTGCGCGAGATGCGCGACCTCGGACTGCCCGTCGGGATCGGCTGCGACGGCTCGGCCTCCACGGATCACGCCTCGCTCTGGATGGAGACCCGCAACGCCCTGCTGCTCGGCCGCTACCGGGGCGGACCCGCCGCCATGACCGCCCGGGACGCCCTGGACATCGCCACCCGCGGCTCGGCCCGCTGCCTGGGCCGCGCCGACGAACTCGGCCACCTGCGCCCCGGCGCCTGCGCCGACCTGGTCGTCTGGGACCTCCACGAGGTCGCCCTGGCCGGCGCCCTCACCGACCCCGTCGAGGCCTGGCTGCGCTGCGGACCCGCACGGGCGTGGACGACGGTGGTGGCCGGCCGGGTACTGGTCGACACGGGCGAGCCCGTCCTGCCCGGACTCACCGACGCACTGCGCACCCACGCGCGCGTGGCCCGCCGCATCCAGATGGTCGGCTAGGAGATTTCAGGCGCGCCCCCGGGTCCAGTCCGGTCCGGTGCGGGCCCACTCCTGCTCCCACTCGGCGAGCCGGTGGCGCAGGGCCACCCGGCGTACGACACCGTGGCCGATCAGCACCACGGCCGCCGCGCCGGCCGCCCCGCACAGGCCCACGGTGACCGTGTGCTGCCAGACGGCGACGTCGTCGGGCGGCGGGGCGACGCCGTGCCCCTGCCGGTCGAACCACACGTCCACCACATCACCGGTCCTGGTCCCGGCCGGAACCAGGGCCAGGGCGGTCCTCGTCCCCGTTCCGGGCACGGTCCAGCGGACACTCGTCTGGTAGGCGTGCGCCCGGTCGCCGCCCTGCACCGAGGGCAGCTGCTCCGGGGTGCCGCCGACCACCACGGCCCTCACCATGTGCCGCTGGGCTCGCTCCGCCGCCGCCACCGACCGCGCCTGCTCATGGGCCCACAACCCGGCGACCGCCCCGACCAGGGGCGCGCCCACGCACAGCAGGGCCACGACGGCCAGCGCGATCCACGCCTCCACCACGTCGGACTTGCGCCGCAGCGGGTTCTGCCGCCAGCGCCAGTCACGCACCCGGATACGCATGTCGACCTCCTCGCCGCCACAAGAGCCGGAGGGCCGGACAGCCGGTCCGCAGCTCCCAGCGTGCCCCCGCTCGCATGCGAGCGTCCACACGGGAGTGGTACCCCGAACGGAGCACCCGCTCTCCCCGGAGTCCCCGGATGCGTCAGCGGCTGAAGCACAGGTTCCGCCGCGCGCCCCGGCCGGGCGCCGGTCAGGCACCAGATGAGGCGGAGGTGCCTGCGATGTACCGGGTGAGGAGGTCGCGGCAGACCGGCGCGAGCGCCGGGTCCGACAGGCCGCGTTTGGGCAGGAGGACGGTGGCATGGCCCGCGGGGTCCAGGAGGACGAACTGTCTGTCGGATTCCGTGAACGAACCGAACTGGGACCAGGCATGGACAACGGTCCGCCCCTCCATGCTGATCGTCAGGGCGTCCGGTCCGATCTCCGTCTCGTGCGCCAGCCGCATTCTCGGTGAGCGCCGCCGGATCGCGCGCGCCCTGCGGCGCAGACTCTGCCGCGAGGTGACGGCGAACGACCTGACGACGAAGCGGACCAGAACCATCGCGAGCACCAGGGCGGGAATCCACCACTGCCAGGCCGGTCCGGCGACGGCCAGCAACACCACCAGGCTCCACAGGGCCACGAGAACGACGACCGCCTGGCCCAGTGCCCGCCCGCGCAGACGCCGCAGCACGGGCGCGCGGGTGAGCACTTCGAGGAGGTCGTCGGCCTCCGGGACGTACCTCAGCGTCAGCGTCGGCTGCATCATCCCCCCTGCCCTCGACGGGCGAGCCCGCGCATCGTAGTGCCGGGCGCCGCAGAAGGGGAGTGAAGAACCCAGGTCAGGACCCCGATCATTGCGGCCGTATGAACGATCCACGCGCGCGGGAATAGCGGCCGCGTGCCCGTCCTTGGCGCTGATTGCGGCCGCCGGGACACCGGTGAGGCACCAGAGAGCGAGGAAACACGATGCCCAAGGCGTACGTCTACACCAGGCACGGCGGGCCCGAGACGGAGGCCTTCGCCGACGTCGACCGGCCCGTTCCCGGCCCCGGTGAACTGCTGATCTCGGTCCGCGCGGCGGGGGTCAACCCCGTCGACTGGAAGCTGCGCAACGGCTTCCGCCGCCCCGGCGAGGGGGAGGCGCGCTTCCCGGTCGTCCTGGGCAGCGAGGCCGCCGGTGTGGTCGAGGAGACCGGCGCGGGCGTGACCGGGTTCGCGGCCGGCGACGAGGTCTTCGGCAACACGCCCAGCGGCGCGTTCGCCGAGTACGCCCTGCTGACGGCGTCCGTGACGGCGCACAAGCCCGCCGCGCTGTCCTTCACCGACGCCGCCACCCTGCCCGTGGCCGCGGCCACCGCCTACGACGGCGTACGCCAGCTCGACCTGCCCGAGGGCGCGACCCTGCTGGTCACCGGTGCGGGCGGCGGGGTCGGCGCGGCGGCCCTCCAGGTCGCCCGTGCCTGGGGGCTGCGGGTGCTGGGCGTGGCGAGCGAGGCCAAGAAGGACGTCGTGGAGTCGTTGGGCGCCGTGCACGTGCCCTCCGGCCCGGGGTGGGCCGACCGGGTGCGGGCGGCCGCGCCCGGGGGCGTGGACGGCGTCTACGACCTGGTCGGCGGCGAGGTGCTCACCGAGGCGGCCGGGCTCCTCGCCGACCGCACCAAGCTGATCACCGCGGGTGCCCCGCCGCAGACCGTCGCCGCGCTGGGCGGCGCCCGGGTGGAACGCGCCAGGACCGCCGCGGTCCTGGACGAGGTGGCCGAACTCGTCGTCGCCGGTGAACTGGACCCCCATGTCTCGCGGACCTTCCCGCTGGACAGGGCCGACGAGGCGCTGCGTACCGTCGAGGACGGGCACGCCCTCGGCAAGATCGTGATCGAGGTCGCCGGATGAGCGTCCCGAACTCCCGCGAGGCCCGCGAGGGCGCCCCGCACGTCCTGGACAACGCCGCCCGCGCCTCGCTCACCGGCCCGCACGCCCGCTTCGCCGAGCGGCGCGGCCGGATCCTGCGCTACCCGGTCGACGTCTCCCCGTGGCTGGCGCTGCCGGAGGCCCCGAACGCCGACGACTGGGCGGATCTCGCCGCCCTGGCCGGCCCCGGCACGGAGATCGGGCTGGCCGGCTACCTCGGAGAGCTCCCGGACGGCTGGGAGCTCACGATGAACATCGCGGGCGTGCAGCTGGTGGACGAGGGCATGGCGGCGGCTCCGGAGCCGGAGGCGATCCGGCTCGGTCCGGCCGACGTACCGGAGATTCTCGACCTGGTCGCGCGCACCCGCCCCGGCCCGTTCCTGCCCCGCACCATCGAACTCGGCACCTATCTGGGCATCCGCCGCGACGGCAAGCTGATCGCGATGGCGGGGGAGCGGCTGCACCCGCCGGGCTGGACCGAGATCAGCGCGGTCTGCACCGACCAGGCCCACCGCGGCGAGGGCCTCGCGACCCGGCTCATCCGCGCGGTCGCGCACGGCATCCGGGAACGCGGCGAGACACCCTTCCTGCACACCGGCGCCGAGAACACCACCGCGATCCGGCTGTACGAGTCGCTCGGCTTCCGCCTGCGCCGCCGCACCGCCTTCCTCGCGGTCAGGGTGCCCGAGCAGCTGGGTCAGTCGTCGGCGGAGCCCGCCGGGGCCCCGGCGTTGTAGCGCTCCAGGTATCCGGCGAACCTGACCAGGTCCTCCTCCGGCCAGTCCGCCAGCCGCTCCCGGAAGGCGGCCCGGCGGCTCCGCGTGACCTGGGCCAGGATCTCCTGCCCGGCCTCCGTCAGATGCAGCACCTGGACCCGGTGGTCCTCCGGGTCCAGGCGCCGCTCGACCAGCCCCGCCTGCTCCAGCGCCGCCACCTGCCGGCTGACCGTCGACTTGTCCAGCGCGTAGTGCGCGGCCAGATCGGTGGCCCGGCAGCCGCCGCGCTCCTCCAGATGCCCGAGCAGCGTGTACGACACCAGCGACAGCTCGGGGTGCATACGTCCGGCCGATGCCCGGGCCCGGCGCGCGAAGGTCGTCATCTCACGCTGGATCGTCTCGACTGCCGTCTCCGCCGCGGTCACGGGAACACCTTCGACGGCCGCGCCTTCCACCGCAACGCCCTCACGGGAATACCTCCTCCGACGGTCTAGTTGTATAGTACAACTTGCCCGTGAGTTGTATAAGCCAACTAGTTTGGCCGCAAGGATCTGGAGGTCGTACGCGATGAGGTCACCGGCACTGCGCCATGTGCTCACGCACCTGATCACCCCGCTGCTGATGTGCCTGGGCATGGGGCTCGCCTACATGGGTGCGTTCGTCCACCCGGAGCCGAACCACCTGCCCGTGGCCGTGGTCGGGGCCGGACCGGAAGCGAAGGTGTTGGCGCAGACCATCAAGGACACCGCCGGCGACAAGCTCGGCGTCCGTACCGTCCCCACCCGCGCCGCGGCCGTCGACCTGCTCAGGTCCCGTACTGTGACCGGCGCCTATGTGCCGAGCGCCAAGGCGCCGGAACTGATCGTCGCCAGCGCCGCCTCCGACATGGGCGCCACGGCCGTCGAGAAGGCCTTCACCCCGCTCGCCGACCAGGAGGGCGTGGCCCTCAAGGTCACCGACGTGGCGAAGCCGGTCGCCGACGACCCCACAGGACAGGGCCTCTTCTTCCTGCTCATCGCCCTGAGCATCGGCTCCTACGCCTCGGTCGCCGCTCTCGGCGCGGCCGGCGCGGAGCTCCCCATGCGGATACGCGCCCTGCTGGCGCTCGGCGTCTCCGCCGTCGTCAGCGGCATCGGCGCCCTGCTCGCCGGACCGGTGTTCCGCCTCGCCCACCACGACCTGGCCGGTGTCTGGGGCATGGCCTGGCTCTACTCCGCCGGCATCCTCTTCATCGGCGTCGGCCTGCACACCTTCCTCAAGCGGTGGACCACGCTGACCATGATGGTGCTGTTCGTGATGCTCAACTTCACCAGCTCCGGCGGGTTGTTCCGCCCCGAGTTGCAGAACGGCTTCTTCGGCACCCTGCACGCCTTCTGGAACGGGGCCGGCTTCGTCGAGGGCGTCCGCAGCCTGCTGTACTTCGGCAGCGACGGCCTGAGCCGCAACGTGTGGACCCTCGCGGTCTGGCTGCTGGCCGGACTCGCGGTCACCGCGATCGCCGCGGCCCACGAGCGGCCCGGGACGGCCCAGGCCGCCTCCGTGGCCGTACCCGACTCCCCTGCCGAACTGGTCGCGGAGGCCGAGGAGGAGACCGAGGAGACGGTCGGCGTCTGACCACCCGACCGGCGGACGGTCTGTCCGGCGGACCGGCCGCCGGGCAGACCGTCCGGCCGTCCGCCGCGGTAGACCGTCCGGCCGTCCGCCGGTAATCCGTCCGGCCGGCGCCCCGCGTCCGGATAGGCTCCCCGCTGATGACTTCACTCTCCGATTCCGATTCCGACACCACCACCGCGGTCGTCTCCGCGCTGCGCGCCGCCGGTTGCGTCTTCGCCGAGGACGAGGCGGAGCTGATCCTCGCCACCGCCCGCACCCCGGACGAACTGGCCGCGCTGGTGGACCGGCGCGCCGCCGGACAGCCCCTCGAACACGTCCTCGGCTGGGCCGAGTTCCACGGGCTGCGAGTCCTCGTGGGACCCGGCGTCTTCGTGCCCCGGCGCCGTACCGAGTTCCTGGTCGACCAGGCTCTGGCCCAGGTCCCCGGCGCGTCCGTCGTCGTGGACCTGTGCTGCGGCTCCGGTGCGGTCGGCGCGGCCCTCGCGGCCGCCCTCGGGGACGTCGAACTGCACGCCGCCGACATCGACCCGGCAGCGGTCGGCTGCGCCCGCCGCAACATCGCCCCCTACGGCGGCCACGCCCACGTCGGCGACCTGTTCGACGCCCTGCCCGCCGCGCTGCGCGGCCGGACCGGCATCCTCGCGGCCAACGTGCCCTACGTCCCCAGCGAGGAGGTCGGGCTGCTGCCCGCCGAGGCCCGCGAGCACGAGCCGCTGGTGGCCCTCGACGGCGGCGGCGACGGTCTCGACGTGCTGCGCAGGGTCGCCGCCGGAGCACGGGAGTGGCTCGCCCCCGGCGGCTGCGTCCTGGTCGAGACGAGCGAACGCCAGGCCGAGCACGCCGTCGCCGCCTTCCGCCACGCAGGCCTGGCCACCCGGCTCGCCGTCTCCGAGGAGCTGTACGCCAACGTCGTGCTGGGCGTGCGCGACTGAGACCGGCCGGACCATCTGATCACGTACTGTGGCTCCGCATGACCGACTCAGGGATCGAGATCACCGCAGACCTGGTCCGCGACCTGCTGCGCGAGCAGCATCCAGACCTCGCAGAGCTGGCCATCCGCGAGGTGGCGGGCGGCTGGGGCAACCAGATGTGGCGCCTCGGGGACGAGTTGGCCGTGCGTATGCAGCGCATGCACCCCACCCCGGAACTGCAGCTCAACGAGCGGCGGTGGCTGCCCGTGCTGGCCCCGCGCCTGCCGCTCCCGGTGCCGACCCCGGTGCGGTCGGGAGAACCGTCCGAGCGCTTCCCCAAGCACTGGACCGTGATGACATGGGTCCCCGGCGAGCCGCTGGACCACTCCTCGATCAGCCGCGGCGACCACGCGGCCGACACTCTGGCGGGCTTCCTCAGGGCGCTCCATGTGGAGGCTCCCGCCGACGCACCGGCCGGTTCGGACCGCGGCGGTCACCCCAAGGAGCACTCGGACGGCTTCGAGAACTTCTTGCAGGCCATCGCCCCCGGCGGGTTTGCCGCCGACGTCGCGGCCGTTCGGGCCGTCTGGGACGATGCGGTTGCGGCCCCCGAGTACGAGGGCCGGCCGGTATGGGTGCACGGTGACCTCCATCCCGCGAATGTCGTCGTCGCGGACGGGACGCTCGCGGGCGTGATCGATTTCGATGCCATGTTCGCCGGCGATCCGGCGTGGGACCTCGCCGCCGCATGGGTGCTGCTTCCTTCGGACGCTGTCCCCCGGTTCTTCGAGGGGTACGCGGATGCGGACGACGCGATGATCCGGCGCGCCCGAGGGCTGGCCGTCGTGAAGAGCCTTTTCCTCATCCTCATGGGCCAGAACGGAGACCGGGGCCTTCCCGGCGGCAAGCCGGCATGGGGACCCGCGGGCCGGGCGGCGCTCGACCGTGTTCTGACATCCGGCTCGGGCCGGCCCTCTCGCGTATAGGTGAACGGACAGCATTCCGAAGCCGGTTCGGGAGGTGTTCGACGACCACGGGTCCCGTGCGGTCCGGTCAGGACGTGGGCGCGTCCGGCTTCGGCTTCCGCTGCACATCGGTCACGTTCACGCCCTCCGTCTCCGGAGCCCCGAACGCGTCGACGGTCACCCCGCTGCCGGACCCGGTGACCTCCAGAGCCAGGTGGCTGCCGATCATGCGCAGGTCCAGCCTTGCCCGGGGCGCGCCCGCCTTGTTCGGCATCCGGTGAATCCGCGACTCCGGGTAGTCCAGGTCCGACAGCTTCTTGCGCAAGGTCTCGTAGCCGGTCGTCCTCGCGTCCTTGAACGCCTCGCTGATGCGCTGCGCGTGCTCGCCGCCGGTGCACTTCTCGATACCGGTCAGCGGCACCTCCTCGACCGGCTCGGCCTCGGTGGGGGCAGGGGCCGGCTGCGTCGGCGTGGGGCCGTCCACGGGAACCGGTATGTCTCCAGCGGCGTCCGGAACACCCGACGGGGTCTCACCCGGCCCGTATCTCGGTGAGTTCGCGCCCTCCCAGCCCGGCAGGTCCTCGGGCTCGGGCACGCCACCGCTGCCGATGTCGCCGGGGGCGTCGGGAGCGCAGCTGTGTGTGATGCGGGTCAGCAGGGCAAGGAACCGCGTCTGCCGTTCGCTCACCCTCGACGGAGCGGCCGGCGGGGTTGCAGCCGAGACGCCGCCGCCTGCCGGGGTCTGATCGGTGGTGCCGTTCCGAGTGCCGCAGCCGGACAGGAGCAGGCAGCCGAGGACGGCCACCAGCACGGGCTTGGGGAGGGATGTCGATCGCATGCACGCACCATGCAGGATGCTGATGACCGCGCACATGAGTGCTCGTACTCACGAGGCTACGGCTGTCGGGGTCGGTGGTCGGTCTCGGCAGCGGGTGGGGAGGCGTTGTCGGCACGCCGGCGGTAAAGGCGCTTCCCGGCAAAGGGGTTGACGGGCAGACGGGCACGCAGCGGCTGCCGGACGCGGACGTGCAGCCGCGTCATGAGCTGGAGGGCCCGGGCGGCCGGTGTCGGATCGCTGAGATCGTCGGTCAGGGCCACTTCGACGCCGCCGCTGAACCGCGCGGTGTAGTTGTACATGAAGCTGCACAGGCACGCCAGGGCGGTACCCAGGACGATCTCCAGCGTGACGACCCCGGTGGCGATGACCACCGTCTCCCACGGCGTCGGCCACTCGCCCGGGGCCGCGACGGCCAGGGTCACCGACGTGGCGAACGCGGCGCCGAGGACGCACACCCCCAGGCCCGCCAGGAAGAAGAAGCTCATCACCGTGACCGACCAGGGGTTGGTCTCGGATATGCGCAGGTGGCTCGGCCCGCCCGGTGGAGCGTGCGGCAGGGTGTGATCACGCGTCGGCGTCGGCTGCGGTGCGCCGGGTTCGGGTCTCGCCGGGGTGGGCGCCGTCGGTGCCGTCACGATGCGTGACGAGATCCTCGGCGTCCGCCTGCGGGCAGTGCTGCGGGTCCTGCTGTGCTTGGTTCGGCTCATGTCCGCTCCCTGGCTGGTCCTCACCTGCGACGTTATGTGGAGGTGTGTGGCCGCGCATCCCCGGCGGTGACGGTGAGTGAACGGGAGCCCGGCCGACCTCCGTTCGGGGCGGATGCCGGCGCCCGGTCCGCCCGGCCGCGACACGAAACATCTCGCGCCCGTTCACAGATACATACATTCGTGATTGTATGTTGCGATGACTCGACACAGCGACCGCGGGCTCGTGATCTTCGGTGCCGACGACGTACGACGGCTCGGCGACGACGCGGTCATCGACACCCAACGACGTGCGTTCCTCGCTCTCGAGGACGGCACCGCCCAACTCGGTGCCCGCGTCATCCTCGCCGGAGAAGGCGACTCGGTCGTCTTCTCCTACGCCGCCCGGATGAACACCTCGGCCGCACCCGTGACCAAGTTCGGAAGCGTGGTCCCCGGCAACCGGGACCGGGGACTGCCGGCGGTCTCCGCGATCGTGGTCGCGCTCGACCCGGTCACCGGCCGCCCGCGCGCGATCGCCGACGGCGAAGCCGTGACGGAAGCCCGCACGGTGGCCGCCGGCATCCTGGCCGCCACCGCGCTGGCCTCCGCCACGGAGGACATCGCAGTGCTGGGCAGCGGCCGGCAGGGCCGCCTGCACGCCGCCTGGGCCATCCGGCACCTGGCACCCTCGACGGTGACCCTCTGGTCGCCGCACGACCCGGACCTGGAGCAGTTCGCCGCCGGCCTTCGCGACACCGGAAGCGCCACGGTCCGCACCAGCGACTCCGCCGCGGCGGCCGTCCGCGGTGCCGACGTGGTGTTCTCCTGCACCACCAGCAGGACTCCGGTGCTCGAGCGGTCGTGGCTGCGAACGGGCGCCACCGTGATCAGCATCGGCAGCTTCGCCGCCGACCGGTGCGAGATCGGCGGCGACATCGTGTCCTCCGCCAGGCTCGTCGTCGACGACATCCCCACCGCCGTCGCTCAGGCCGGGCCGATCGTCAAGGCCCTCGCCGAGGGAACCGTCCGACACACCGACCTCCACGCACTGGGCTCGGTGCTGGCCGGCCGAACCCCTGCAAGGAGCAGCGCCGAGGAGATCGTCTACTACAACAGCGTCGGGATCGGCCTCCAGGACGCCGCGGTGATGGACGAGCTCATCGCCGGTGCCGACGAGCTGGGCTGGGGGCGGCACCTTGACCTGTGACGGGTTCTGTGACGGGTTCCGCCAGACCGCGGACCGCGCCGGCGTCGCCATGGCCGACGGGGTGAGCCGATGAAGGTCGTCATCGTCGGCGCCGGCGCGATCGGTCTCTGCTGTGCGTACTACTGCGCCAAGGCGGGCGCCGAAGTCACCGTTCTGGACCGCCGGACACCCGGGGAAGGCGCGTCAACCACCAACGCCGGGTGGGTGGTGCCCACGATGAGCGACCCGGTGCCCTCACCCGCCGCCGTGTCGAAGGCACTGCGCTGGCTGCTCAAGGCCGACAGCCCGCTGCACGTGGGAGTCTCGCTGAGCCCCTCCTGCCTGGCGTTCCTCGGCCGGATGCTGCTGGCATCGCGCCCCGGCCGGTTCGACCACGGCCTGCGGGCAACGGCCCGGCTGAACGAGGAGACCCGCGCGGCCTACGAGGAACTCGTGCGCGGCGGACTCGATTTCGACCTGCATCGCGACGGGGTCCTCTACGCCTTCCTCGACGCTCGCGCCGCGGCCGGGTACATCCCGCACCTGGAGGCGATGACGGAGTTCGGCAAACCGTCCCCGCGCATCGTCGACGCCGATCGGATCCGGGTGCTGGAGCCCCGACTGAGCGGTGACGTCAAGGCCGGCATCCTGTGCCCCGACGAACGCCACCTGGACCCGAGCCGGTTCGTCGCCGCCCTGGTCCTCAAGTGCCGTGACTTGGGCGTCGAGATCGTCGACGACGAGACGATCACGCACTTCGAGTGCCACGGCGACCAGGTGACCGCGGCCCGCGGCAGCCGGCGGTGGCGCGGCGACAGGTTCGTCCTCGCCGCCGGTCTGGACTCCGCGCGGCTGGCCGGATCGGTCGGACTCGACCTGCCCATGCAGGGCGGACGCGGATACGGGTACGACGTCGAGTGCACCGAACCGCTCACCCGACGGGCGATCTACCTGACCGACCACAAGGTCGCACTCACACCCCTCCCCGGCCGCCTGCGTGCCGCCGGGACCATGGAATTCGGCAGCGCGCACCGCCCGGTCAGCCACACCCGGGCCCGGGGCGTCGTCACCTCGACACGCCACTACCTCCCGGCCTTCGAGCCCGTTCCTGACGCACGGCCGTGGTCGGGGATGCGCCCGATGACACCTGACGGCCTCCCGGCCATCGGGCCGGCCTCCGAACGGTCGAACCTGACCGTGGCCACCGGCCACGCCATGCTCGGCATCACCCTCGCACCGGTCACCGGCCGGGCCGTGGCCGAGCTGACCACCGGCCCCCGGAGCGCGCCGGTGCCGCCGCTGCTGCACCCCTTCGCGCCCACCCGCTTCCGGCGCCGTCCGCACCGCCCCGTCGCACCCCCTCAGCCGCCCCACCTCCCGAAGGAACCGACAGGACCTCCGCAGCCGAACGCCACCGGCAGTCCATCGTGATCGACGGCTGTGCACCGCTCAACGCCCAAGGTGGCAGCCGGCCTCGGCCGGGCGGCGCCCTCCGCTCTACCGGCGAGCGGATAGCAAGGCGCGGAGCAGGTCGGTGGTTTCGCCCTGGAGGCGGGTGTCGGTCCCGGGGATCACGAAGCGGCGGGCCACGGCGCCGAGCATGAACGTCCGCATCGTGTGCCGGACACCGGCGAGACTGGGCCGGCTGAGCCCGGTGTCGGTGAACGCGGCCACCCACACCTCGTCAAGCTGCTGTTCCGCGGCCAGTGCGACCGGCGTGTGCGCGGCGACGAAGTCGGCGTCGCCGCGGTAGTGGACGAGCATCTCGTAGCCGGCCAGCGCGGCAGGACGGGTGTACGCCTCGGCCATCGTCCTGCCCCAGCCGGTGATCCGTCGGTCCAGCGGGACATCCGGACCGGGCGCCTCGCGGTACGTGGCCGTGATCTCCTCCCAGCCGTGTGTCACCACGGCGAGGTAGAGCCCTTCGGCCGAACCGAAGTGGTGCTGGACCGCTCCGCGCGTCACACCGGCCGCGGCGGCGATCTGGGCGGCGCTCACCGAGGCCGCACCCACGCAGTTGATGCACTCCACCGCCGACTCGATCAGCGTCGCGCGCGTGTACGCACGGCGCTCAACCTGAGTCCGCCGGGCCTTGACCGGTGGGTCTCCCATGCGTTTTCCCGCTCTCCAGCACTTACATTCACTCGCGAACGTACCGTACCAAACGGTCGCGGCGGCACTCTCGTGGTCGGCCGCGGAGCCGACACCGGGGCCGGCGCGGCGGAAAGGGCGTCGAAGGACGGTGCGCCCCGGCTCGCCCGGCGGGGCCGCCCTAGTCGTCGTCCGTGGACGCGTTCAGGTCGACGCCGGTCACTCCGTCGTTGCGGAACAGCTCCGCGGTCAGCCGGCTGATGTCGGCGGTGCCTTCGAGGGACAGCAGGACGCGTGCGGCCGGGTCGGTCTCGCCCGGCAGCCGATCGACCTTGACCTGGGTGAGGCGGAAGCCGCTGCGCGTACAGGTCTCCAGGAGCTGGGGTAGCAGGGCGGTACCGGTGCGGTAGGTCATGCGTAGTTCGTAGGTGGCTGCCGTGGCCTCGGGCATGAGGCGGCCGGCGAGCAGGGGATAGCCGCGGACCACGAGGAAGTGCAGGGCCGTGACGGCCATCGCGAGAAGCGGCAGCCCGCCCCCGCAGGCCATGCCCACGGCACAGGTGAGCCAGATCGTCGCGGCCGTGGTCAGGCCACGGACGGCGTCCCGTCGTACGAAGATCAGCCCGCCGCCGATGAAGCCGATACCGGAAACGATCTGCGCTGCCACGCGCGAGGGGTCGAAGGAGACGTTGTCCAGGCCGAGCACGTTGGTGAAGCCGTGCTGGGAGACTTCCATCATCAGCGCGCTGGCGATGCCGACGAGGGTATGGGTGCGCAGGCCGGCGCTCTTCTGGTGCGCCGCGCGTTCCCAGCCGATGAGGGTCGACAACAGCAGGGCGAGCCCCAGCTCGACCAGCTGACGCAGCCCTTGCCCGTTTCCCGTGTCCCACAACGGAGCCGCCATAGCGGACATGCACACCTCCAGCTACGGCTTCTACCCCGCTCACGGCAGCCATGCCGGCGACAGGCCACCGATGCCTCGGCCACCGCTGAAGCGTGTGTACGACTCGCCGCGACCGGGAAACCGGATCGCTCCGCGAGCTATCGTCAAAAGTCGTCTTAATGTCCATTATTGTGGCGTTTTTGGAGTCGCTTCTCGGCGGATGAGATGGAGTTGGGGCCGTGGCGTTCGCGGAGTCGGCCGGGGGCGAGCCGGTGTCCTCTCCCGGTGCGGTCCCGGAGCCCGGGCGACGGTCCTGGGCGCCGCTGCTGGCGGTGTGCGCCGGGTATTTCATGGTGATCCTGGACGTCACGGCCATCAACGTCGCCGTGCCGGTGATCGGCCGGCAACTGACGGCATCGCTCACCGGTATCCAATGGATCACCGATGGGTACACCCTGGTCTTCGCCGGGTTCCTGCTGACCGGTGGCGCGCTGGGCGACCGGCTGGGCAACCGCCGGATCTTCTGCTCGGGCGTCGCGGTGTTCACGCTGTCCTCGGCCGCGTGCGCGCTCGCGCCGAACACCCCGTTCCTGGTTGCGGCCCGGCTGGCGGAGGGGCTCGGTGCGGCTCTGATCGTGCCGGGTTCCCTGGCCCTGCTCCAGCAGGCCTACCCGGCGTCGGCCGCACGCTCGCGGGCCTTCGGACTGTGGGGTTCGATGGCGGGCATCGCGGCCGCTGCCGGCCCGCTGCTGGGTGGACTGCTCGTCTCCACGTTGGGCTGGCGCTGGGTGTTCCTCGTCAACCTGCCCGTCGGCGTGGCCTGCCTGGTCCTGACGATGCGGCATGTGGAACGCTCGCCCCGGCGCGCCGCCCGGGCCCTGGACTGGCCGGCGCAGTGCGCGGTGGTGGCGGCAGCGGCGCTGCTGACCGCGGCGCTCAACGAGGCCGGACGACGGGGCTGGTCCGATCCCGCTGTTCTCGCCGGGGTGGGTCTGGCCGTGCTGGCCGCCGCGGCGTTCGCGGTGCGCGAGCGGCTGGCCCGCTCTCCCGTCCTGCCGCCGAGCCTGCTGCGCTCCCGTGCGATGAGCGGTGGAGCCGCCATCGGCCTGCTGTTCAACTTCGGCTTCTACGGCATGGTGTTCACCGCCAGTCTGGAATTCCAGCACCAGCGCGGCTTCAGCGCCCTCGGCACCGGGCTGGCGCTGTTCCCGGCGGTGGCGATGACCATGTTCGCCTCCGTCCTGTCCGGGCGACTGACCCGCCGCACCGGCGATCGTCCGCTGGTGATCTCCGGCATGCTCCTGGCCGGCCTGGGGCTGGCCGGCTGGGCCGCGGCGGGCGCCGACCCCGCCTACCCGTTGCTGGTGGCCCCGATGATGGCCGCGGGATTCGGTACCTCCTTCGCCCTCACCGGTTCGACCGCCACCGTGATGGGCGCCGCGCCTTCGGCGTACTCGGGCGCCGCCTCCGCCCTGTTCAACACCACCCGTCAGATCGGCAGCGCCACCGGTGTGGCGCTCGGCGGCAGCCTGCTCGCCACGGCCACCGACTACAACACCGGCCTGTGCGTCAGCATGGCCATCGGCGCGCTCGCCTACCTGACCGCGGCAGGTCTCGCGTGGCTGTGCGTGCCGGCGATGCCGAAAAGGACGGGGGGACCTCGTTCGGATCACTGATGCCGAGGCGTCGCAAGACCTCCCGAAGCAGAACACGCCGCCTTGCTCGCTCTGGAGCACGTGCTGTCGACCGCGGACAACATCGTCGATGACCCACACCAATCCCCGGCTCGGCTGCTCGGCTGTCTCCCTCATTGGTTCGGGGGTGCCGTTGACCAGTCCCGCTCAGAGTTCGGGGACGCGTTCCACGGGAGGAGGTGTGCGGCTGTAGTGGGCTCCACCGGTGCCGTAGTGGGCGAGGTGCAGGGTTGCACCGTCGACCTGGAGCTCTGCCGGCGGAGGGTTGGAAACGGAGATCCGCGGGTGAGACCGGCCGTCGATGCGGACGGGTTCCCGGGGTTGGTTCCAGCTGTCCGCCCAGTTCCGGGCCCGCTCACGGGTCCACGGGTTCTGCAGGGTCAGCGGGGCGGCCGGGTCGTGCAGATAGCCGTTCAGACTGCGGACGAGAGCTTCGCTGTAGACACCCTTGACTCGGAAGTTCTCCAGGTCCTCCCCGCGTACGACCATGTTGACGTACCGGCGGCCGTTGCCTCGGTGCCGGCCCACCGCGGGCCAGCGCCGGCGTCCAGGGCCCCAGCGGAGGGGCGGGATCCACAGCAGGGCGCCTGCGGGGAAGTGCTTCGTACCGCGCTGGATGTCGAGGCCGCTCTCGCCGTGCGCGGTCTCGCGCGCCACGTTGGCCACCAGGCACCAGCCCAGCAGCCCGTCGGGCTTCTCTTCTTCAGTAGGTGCCGTGTCCGCCACGCCGAGAATTGTGAGGCACGGGACACGGCGCGAGCCAGCTGTTGTCAGCGCACGGCCGGAGACCTGGCGCTCCTGACGAGGCATCACGTGACCGTCGGCACCGGGCGCTTGTCCGGGCTCACGGCACCGACTTGTTGCTGTGTACGGACTGTTGCACCGTCACAGGTGGGCGGGGCACCTGGTGCGAGATCGGCTCCTGACGCGAAGGATGGTTCCGTCAGGAGTTCTACGTGGTGGCTCCGCTTCCCGAAGGGCTCGGGGACGGGGAGCGGTCTCCGGGGCGCTGCCACGGGCCGCCGTGGTCGCGTGGGCCGCCGCGGCCCATGCCCGGGAAGTCGCCCGAGAACGCGCCGGACGCGGTCGGCTTGCCGCCGTCGCCGCGGGTGCCGATCAGGAAGGCCGTCGCGTCCTTCTTCAGCGCGTCGGAGTCGCCCCGCACCTTGACGTCCGAGCCGACGGTCCATGTCCACGACGTGCCGTCGTCGCTCTTGACCGTGACCTGGTCGCCGTCCACCTTCTGGACCGTGCCCCGCTGCCAGACCCGTACCACGTACTTGCCGGTGTCCGGGTCCTTGACGGTGGCCTCGCCGTGCACGCCCATGCCGCCGCCCATGCCGAACCAGCCGTGCCCGGGTCCGCGGCCGTCCGGCGCCGAGGGCCGCGCCGACGGCGCACCGGAGGCGGCCGGGGGCGTCGCGGAGCCGCTGCTGCCGGAGCCGGCGGCGAACGCCACCGTGCCGCCCAGGGCGAGCGCCCCGGCGACGAAGGCCACGGTCACCGCGCGTACGCGGAACGACTGGCGGCGCCACAGGTCGCGCAGCGGCGCGCCCGGCTCACGGTCCGGTCCCGACAGGACTTCCGACGGGGCTTCCCACTCCGGGGCGGCGGCCTGCGGGGGGCGGTCGGGCATCGGAGGGATCGGGGGGATCGACGGTTCGGTTCCGTCGACGTCACGGCGGGGTTCCTGCTCCGGTTCGTGCGTCACGGCTCGCTCCCATCGGCGAACGGCACGGGGCATCGCGCGATGCATGCCTCTCTGTGAATTGTGGGAGTCCGCCGATAAGAACCTGGTAATCAGTTCCTGTGAATTCGATGAATCCGGTTACGGCAGCTCCTGTGCCCGCGCGATGAGCAGGGCCACGTCGTCGTGGTTGTCGGGGTGGTGCAGCTCCCGCAGCAGCAGGTCGCAGGCCTCCTCCAGCGGACGGGCGGGATCGTCGAGCAGGGACAGCAGTTCGTCCAGCCGTTCGTCCAGGGAGTGGGTGCGGGTCTCGACCAGGCCGTCGGTGTAGAACACCAGCTCGTCGCCGGGTTCGAAGTCGACGGTGGTGGTGGCGAAAGGGACCCCGCCGACGCCCAGCGGGACCCCGGTGGGCAGGTCGAGGAGTTCCGGCGGCCTGCCGGGGCGGACCCGGGCCGGGGGCAGATGGCCGGCGTTGGCGATCCGGCACCGGCGCAGATGCGGGTCGTACACGGCGTACACGCAGGTCGCGATGGAGTGGTCGAGGCCCGAGGTGGTCTTGTCCAGGTGTTCGAGGAGCACCGCCGGATCGAGGCCGAGCGCGGCCAGGGTGGTCGTCGCGGTGCGCAGCCGGCCCATCGTCGCGGCCGCGTTGATGCCGCTGCCCATCACGTCGCCCACCACCAGGGCCGTTCTGCCGCCCTCCAGCGGGATGACGTCGAACCAGTCGCCGCCCACCTCGACGGTGGCGCCGGCCGGCTGGTAGCGGGAGGCGACCTCCAGGCCGAAGGTGACCCGGGGATGCGTGGGCAGCAGGCTGCGCTGGAGGGTCAGGGCGGTGGTGCGGGCGCTCTGGTACCAGCGGGCGTTGTCGATCTGCACGGCCGCCCGCCCCGCCAGTTCCCGGGCCAGCAGCAGATCGTCGTCGTCGAAGGGCGCCGGATTGCGGGTGCGCCTGAGGTCGAGGGCGCCCAGCACCTCGCCGCGCGCGATCAGCGGCACGGCCAGATACGAGTGCACCCCGGCCCGGCCCAGCAGTACCGCGGCCTCGCCGGAAGGGGCGATCCGCGCCAGGTCCTCGTCCTTGACCTGCGGGACGACGACGGCCTCCCCGGTCCGTACGCACTTGGTGATCAGGTGGTCCGGCGCGTACCG
The DNA here is from genome assembly GCF_053611985.1 of Streptomyces sp. NPDC054770. Taxonomy (NCBI): domain Bacteria; kingdom Bacillati; phylum Actinomycetota; class Actinomycetes; order Kitasatosporales; family Streptomycetaceae; genus Streptomyces; species Streptomyces sp. NPDC054770. The sequence continues at coordinate 49,383 of NZ_JBSHBL010000024.1, read as the reverse complement.
GGCGACGGCGCCGGGCGCGTCGGCGGCCTGGACCGCGTCCGACTCCTGTCCCGCGCGTACGGCGAGTGGCCGGAGCACGGCCGGCTCGCCGGGGCCGAGCGTGCTGGGCCGGCCCTCGACCACCGTGTCCAGCAGGTCCACGGCCGCCACGTCGGCGAGCTCCGGCACGGCCACGTCGGCCAGCTCCCGGGCGATGCGGTCCAGGTCCAGGGTGGTGCCGATACGGGCCGAGGCGTCGGCGATCAGGGCCAGGCGGCGGCGGGCGTTCTCGGCCTCGACGCCGGCCCGGTACGGCTCGGTGATGTCCACCACCGACGTGGCCACCCCGAGCACGTTGTCCAGCGCGTCCTCCAGCCGGTAGACCGACACCGACCAGATGTGCTCCTCGTCCGGGTCGGCCGGGGTACGGCCCACCGCCGACTCGTCGATGACCGGCTCACCGGTCCGCAGCACCTGCAGGTACGCCGATTCCAGGGCGTCGGCGTCCAGCGAGGGCAGCACCTCGCGGATCGTCCGTCCCACATGCTCCTCGGCCGGGACGCCGTTCATCTGTTCCATGGCCGGGTTGACCGACACGAACCGCAGCTCCGTGTCGAAGACGGCCAGTCCGATCGGCGACTGCTTCACGATCCGCTCGGACAGCGCCACGTCCTGCTCCAGCCGGCGCACCGTGGACTGGTCGGCGGCCAGACCCAGCGCGAACACGTCGCCGCTGTCGTCCATGAGCCGCATGTTGCGGAACTCGACCACATGGGTGGTGCCGTCCTTGTGCCGGATCGGGAAACCGCCGGCCCAGCTCCGCCCGGTGCTCATCACGTCCGCGAACAGCTTGCCGACCAGCTCGATGTGGCGCTCGTCCACCATCAGCCGGGCCGCGTACTGGCCCAGCGCCTCCCGCGCCGAGTAGCCGAACAGCTCCTCCGCCTGCGGGCTCCACAGCACGATGCGGCCCTTGGCGTCCAGCACCACCGAGGCCACGCTCAGGACGTCCAGCAGCCCGCCCGGGCGCACCGGTCCGCGCACGGGCTCCCGGCCCCCCGGCGCCGAAGCCTCGGCTGGACTCATCGCACGCACCGCCTTCGAACCTCTGCACGGCACGTCGTCCCCCGTGCCGACTCCCCTTGTTCTACCGCGCTCACACCCGACTCTCCGACGCCGCCGCCGACTTTTCCACCATCTCTCAACAAGGCGGCATCCGTATGGCGAAGCGACCTGAGGGGCGGCAGGGGTGTGAGTTCACTTTCCCGTCCCGTCATTGGTCTGTACATGTCCGGCGGGCCCACGCCAGACTGACCGGCGCACGCGCGTCCCACCCCCCTGATACCGAGGAGTAGGCTTCCATGCCCGCGTCCACCCGGCAACGTTGTCGCGCAGGCCTGACCGCCCTGGTCGCCCTCGCCACCACCATGGTCCTCGCGACCGCCGCCCCGGCCTCCGCCGCCGACACCTGGACCGAGACCGGCTCCGACCACGCCGATGCGCTCACCGAGAGCCAGGGCCTGACCTCGGTCGAGGTCCCGGCCAACAGCCCCAACCGGTACACCGGCATCGGCACCATCCCCCTCAGCGTCTCCAGCCGCGGCTGGAACCACGTCGGCGACCCCGACGAGTCCTACGACGGCTACTACGTCGAGCCCTACCAGGCGGACTCCGGCACCGCCAAGATGTACCGGGTGCAGGCCCCCGACGGCACCTGGTCGGAGTACGTCCACACGCTCGCCCCCGGCGAGGCCCTCAACAACTCCTGGTCCGCCATCACGCCCGACAGCCAGTACATGCTCTCCGGCGAGTACGGCACGATGACCCGCTTCCTGGTCTTCCCGACGCCGGGCGCCAACAGGAGCACCTCGCCGTCCGCGAACCTCCCGCTCGCCTCCGTCGTCAACCTGGACCACGCCGTGCGCGACGTGCAGGGCTGCGACTTCTCCAGCGCCACCACGCTGCTGTGCTCCTCGGACGACCCGGACGGCAGCCTCTTCGGCTACACCAAGCCGCTCCTGCAGATCGACCTGTCCGCCCAGCCCGGCTCCGCCGACGTCACCGGGCATGTCACCGCGCTGCGCCAGCTCCCGCTGCGCAGCTCCTGCTCGGGCACCTTCGAGGCCGAGGGCATCGACTACGACCGGCGCACCGGCACCCTGCGCGTCATCGTGATGTCGCCCAGCATCTGCATCCTCACGGACAGCAAGACCTACAAGTTCACCCGGAGCTGACCCCTCCGCGGCTGCTCCCGACGGGTGGTGCACCGCCCGGGAATCGGTGCTTTTCTGTTGGCATGGCGTGGTTCGCGGGGGAACCCGTGGTACCGCGCCATCGCCATGAGAGGAGCGATCACGATGGTCCCTGAGCGACTGCACGAGGAACCCGTCTCGCTGGAGATCAGCGGATGCAACAAGGAGGACGCCCGGATCGTGTTCGACGCGCTGCGCCAGTGCTTCGAGTCCGACCGCGCCGCCGAGGACGTGCCGCAACAGCTCCATGAGACCCGCCCGATGGTGTGGCTCGGCACGTTCGAGGTCACCGACACCCATGAGTGCACCCCGCCGCCCCGGCTCTCGGCCACGGTCGAGGCCGACGCGCAGGGCGGCTACTGGGCGATCAGCCGGCTCCATACGACCCTCGACTCCCTGTTCGCCGTACGCAACCTGTCCTCCGCCTCGGGCGACCAGGAGAGGGAACTGCACGTCCTGCTCGAAAGCCGGTGACAGGTGATCTGAGACACGTCACACCGGAGCCTTTCTGCAACTAGTTGCATAATCCGTGCGCGGTCCTCTACAACTACGGTGACGACACCGCGCACGGAGGCCCCCATGAGCCGTTACCCACACCTGCTGCAACCCCTCGACCTCGGCTTCACCACGCTGCCCAACCGCGTGCTCATGGGCTCCATGCACGTGGGCCTGGAGGAGGCCGAGCGCGGCTTCGAACGGATGGCGGAGTTCTACGCCGCCCGGGCCCGCGGGGGAGTGGGCCTCATCGTCACCGGCGGCATCGCGCCCAACGACGAGGGTCGGCCGTACGAGGGCGGCGCCAAGCTCACCACCGAGGAGGAGGCCGAGCAGCACCGGGCCGTCACCGAGGCCGTGCACCGCGAGGGCGGCCGGATCGCGATGCAGATCCTGCACTTCGGCCGGTACGCCTACCACCGCGACCTGGTCGCCCCGAGCCCCCTCCAGGCCCCGATCAGCCCCTTCCCGCCCCGCGAGCTGACCGACGCCGACGTCGAGCGCACCATCGAGGACTACGTCCGCGCCGCCCGCCTGGCCCGGCAGGCCGGCTACGACGGCGTCGAGATCATGGGCTCCGAGGGCTACCTCATCAACGAGTTCATCGCCGCCCCGACCAACCGGCGCACCGACCGCTGGGGCGGCTCGTACGAGAACCGGATGCGGTTCCCCGTCGAGATCGTCCGCCGGGTGCGCGAGGCCGTCGGCGACGACTTCATCATCGTCTACCGGCTGTCCATGCTGGACCTGGTCCCCGGCGGGTCGACGCTGGACGAGGTGATCACCCTCGCCAAGGCCGTCGAGGCGGCCGGGGCGACCATCATCAACACCGGCATCGGCTGGCACGAGGCCCGCATCCCCACCATCGCCACCTCCGTGCCGCGCGGCGCCTACACCTGGGTCACCAGGAAGCTGATGGGCGCGGTGTCCGTCCCGCTGATCACCACCAACCGCATCAACACCCCGGAAGTCGCCGAGGAACTGCTCGCCGAGGGCTACGCCGACATGGTCTCCATGGCCCGCCCGATGCTCGCGGACCCCGACTTCGTCAACAAGGCCGCGGCCGGCACGCCCGAGGCCATCAACACCTGCATCGGCTGCAACCAGGCCTGCCTCGACCACACCTTCGGCGGCAAGATCACCTCCTGCCTGGTCAACCCGCGCGCCTGCCACGAGACCGAACTGGTCCTCGCCCCGACCCGGCTGAAGAAGCGCGTCGCGGTGGTCGGCGCAGGACCGGCCGGCCTCGCCTGCGCGGTGTCCGCCGCCGAACGCGGCCACGACGTCACCCTGTTCGACGCCGCGAGTGAGATCGGCGGCCAGCTGAACGTCGCCCGCAAGGTCCCCGGCAAGCAGGAGTTCGACGAGACCCTGCGCTACTTCCGCCACCAGCTCGACGCCCACGGCGTGGACGTACGCCTGAACACCACGGTCGAGCCCGAGGACGTCACCGGCTACGACGAGGTCGTGGTCGCCACCGGCGTCACCCCGCGCACCCCCGACATCCCCGGCGTCGACCACCCCCGCGTCCTCGGCTACCTCGACGTGCTGCGCGACGGCGCCCCCGTCGGCGACCGGGTCGCGATCCTCGGCGCCGGCGGCATCGGCTTCGACGTCGCCGAGTACCTCACCGACGGCGGCGACAAGGCGAACGAGGACCCGTCGACGTACTTCAGGCACTGGGGCGTCGACCTGGACTACCGGGGCCCCGGCGGGCTGACCGCCCCCGAGCGCCCGGCGCCTCCGCGCACCGTCCACCTGCTCCAGCGCAAGACCGGCAAGGTAGGCGCCGGACTCGGCAAGACCACCGGCTGGATCCACCGCACCGAACTCAAGCACCGCGGCGTCACCATGGTCCCGGGCGTGCGGTACGACCTGATCGACGACGCCGGACTGCACGTCACCGTCGACGGGGAGAGCACGGTCCTGGAGGTCGACACCGTCGTGCTGTGCACCGGGCAGGAACCGCGCCGGGGCCTGTACGAGGAGCTGGTCGCGGCCGGGTGCAGCGCGCACCTCATCGGCGGTGCCGACATCGCCGCCGAGCTGGACGCCAAGCGGGCCATCAAGCAGGGCACCGAGCTGGCCGCCGCCCTGTAGCGGCCGTCCCTAGGATGAGCCCATGTCACTCCCGCACGCGATCCTCACCGCCCTGCTCGAAAGACCGTCGTCGGGGCTTGAGCTGACCCGCAGGTTCGACAGGTCGATCGGGTACTTCTGGTCCGCCACGCACCAGCAGATCTATCGCGAGCTCGGAAAACTGGAGGCCGAGGGCTACATCCGCACCCTGCCGGCCGAGCAGCCGGCCCGCGGGCAGAAGAAGAGCTACGAGGTCCTGCCCGCGGGCCGCGCCGAACTGGCCCGCTGGACCGCCGCCTCCCAGGACCCCCGGCCGCTGCGGGACACGCTCCTGCTGCGGCTGCGCGCGGCCGCGGTCGTCGGCACCGACGGCCTCGAAGCCGACCTGCGCCGCCATCTGGAGCTGCACCGGCGGCAGTTGGCCGAGTACGAGGAGATCCAGCGCCGCGACTTCCCACCGGGCAAGGACGCCCCCGAGGACCGGCTGCGGCACCTGGTCCTCCGGGCCGGCATCGACCTGGAGACCTTCTGGACCCAGTGGCTCGGCCACGCCCTGGAGGAGTTCGCCGAACTCCCCGGCCCGTCCTAGAGCCGGTACGGCTTCGAGCGCTTGCGCAGGTACCAGCCCGTGGCGATGACGCCCGAGCCGGCCAGTGCCGCGCCGATGCCCAGCGTGAGCGGGCCGTAGTCGCGGGCGGCGCCGCCCAGGCCGCCCAGCACGCCCCGGGAGGGCGCGGCCGGCGCGGCCGATCTGGTGGTGGAGGAGGTCGTCGGTGCCGTGTTCGCGTTGGCTCCGGACACGATCACCGACTGGGTGCCCGCCGTGCCGCCGTTGGAGCAGACGACGACCACCGTGTAGGTGCCCGGCGACACCCCCGACCAGGCCGCGGACTGGCTCACGGTGGTGCCCGCCAGGGCCACCTGCCGCCCCTGGGCGAAGGCGGTCTGACCGCTGTTGAGCAGCGAGGCGTTGCCCCAGCTGCCGTTGCTCTGGGTGCAGGCGCTGGTGACCACCGAGACCGTGGTGCCGATGGTGCTCACCGAGATCCCCGAGAGCGCGGCGGACGGCCCGGCGAGCCAGGTCGGGAACGCGGCGGCGGCCGCCAGGGTCAGGCCGGAGCGGAGGAGAAGTCGTGTAGTGCGCATGGGCTGTGTCCTCCGGCGGCACGGTTGGCGGAACGTCCCTTGCGCCGCCGAGGGTCGGGAAACGCCCGTGCTGCCACAGGTTCAGCGAAAGGGGCCCCGGCATGTCCCGCACCCGGAGGGCGACCGGGCAGGTGACTTCTTCCCCTGTCCGGCCCAGGCCCGGATGCGTGTCAGGCCCCCGTGGTGACGGTCCGCTCCACCGACCAGCCGCCCCAGGTGCCGTCCGGCAGCCGCGCCCGGAGCCGCACATGGTGCACGACACCATGGTCCCGGCCCACATAGAAGCTGTAGGCCGAGCGGCCCTTCGGTGGGATGCCTCCCCACACCAGGGAGGTGGTCGTACCGCGGTCGAGCAGGATCTGGTACTCCGTGACCACACCGTCCACCCGCGGCGGGTCCCAGGCCAGATCGAGGTAGTAGGCCCCGCTCTCCCGGTGGGTCCTCGCGGTGAACGCGGCCGGCGCGGTGTCCCGGCCGTCGTCGGTGCCCGGCGTGGTGAGCCGCACCGCCGTACTCGCGGGCGAGAGGTTGTCGGCCGCGTCCCGGGCCCGGACGGTGAAGACATAGCGGGTGCCCGGCCGCAGCCCCGTGACCACGGTGGCGGTCTGGTTTCCGCCCACACTGTGGATCTTGGCACCGCCCTGCCAGATGTCGTACGACACCACCGCCCGGTCGTCCTTCGAGGCGCCCCAGGACAGCTGTACCGCACGGCTGCCCACGGCCCGGCCGCCCGGCCGGCCCGGACGGGTCGGCGCCGAGCGGTCCGCCGCGACCATCGCCGGTGTGGTCGCCCGCACCGAGCGGCTGCGCGGCCCGAGACTGCCGTCCCCGCCGCGGGCCCGCACGGAGAACGCATACGCCGTGGACGGCCTGAGCCTGGTCACGTCCACCATGTGCTCGGACCCGGGCACTTCCTCGACCTTCGTGGTGCCGCGATACACCTCGTAGCCGCGGATTCCGGAACCGTCCGGCAGCGCGTTCCACATGACGTGCACGCTGGTGGCGCTGCCGGCCGCCGCGGTGACCCCCGTCGGGGCACCGGGCAGCCGGCCGCTGTCGCCGTCGGCGGCCCCGCCCCAGCCGCAGGACGTCACGAACAGCAGGACGCAGACGACGACGGCAACTCGGCGCACGGTTCCGCCTCTCCGGGACGGCAGCACGGCAATGGTCCGGACCAATCGCATTCAATATGGCCTGCCCGGGATGCGGACATCAAGAGGGCCGTATTGGAGACGACGGGGGAGAGTTACGTATGCTGAGGGCCCTGCGGTCGAACTTCCCTGGAGAGCGGGGGAGTTCGCGCCTGTGGCGCGGAACGCTGTCGTCGCTGATGCCGCGCCGGCACGGGTGGCCGGGGCGCTCTGGGCCGGCACCGGCTCAGCGCCCCGGCCTTCGGCCACCGCTCACGATGTGTCAGTTTCGTTGCGCCGAACGGCCCTGTACGGACTCCATGTGCTGGCCCGGCCGCCGGAGCCGCACCACATTGTTCCGGGTGACTCCATGTCCCCCACGAAAAGGGTCCCTCATCGTGCGTGTCCAGTCGCTGACGCTGGCCGCGGCCGGCGCCGCCCTGCTCGCCCCTGCCGCCCTGCCCGTCCCCGCCGCCTCGTTCGCCGTCCCCGGTGACCGGCACCGGATCACCGCCACCGACCTGCTGGCCCGGGTGCGGGACTGCGCCCAGGTCTCCAGGGGCCGCTACCGCTCCGACGCCGGTACCGCCGCCACCGTCCCCGTGTGCGGCAACCGGCAGGTCGTCTACTGGAAGGCCGACCTCGACATCGACTGCGACGGCCAGGTCACCGCCCACTGCAACCACCACGCCGACCCGGCGTTCTCCGCCGCCACCGCCTACCAGCAGTCCAACGGCCGCCAGCTCAACGCCGAGAAGCTGCCCTACGTCGTCGTACCCGGCCCCAGCGGCCGGTGGAACCACCGGAGGTCGGGTATCCGGGGCGGCGCGGTCGCCGCGGTGATCTACAAGGACCGGGTGCAGTTCGCCGTCGTCGGCGACACCGGGCCGTGCGACATCATCGGGGAGGCCTCGTACGCCACCGCGAAGGCGCTGGGCGTGAACCCCGACCCGCAGGTCGGCGGGGTGCCGTCCGGCGTCACCTACATCGTCTTCAAGGACTCCGCGGTCCAGCCCATCGAGGACCGCGCGGCGGCGGAGGCGGAGGGGGAGCGGCTGGCGGCGCAGTTCGCCGAGGGCGGCTGACCGGGCCGGTCGGCCGCCCTCGGCGGCGGCGGGCCTCGCCCAGGGGTTCTCAGACCTTGCGGTAGGTGTACGCCTCGGCGGCAGCCGCCTCCACCGCGTCCAGGTCGGCCCCGGTGACCGCCGTGACGACCGCGGCGACCGCGCCCTCCACGAACGGGGCGTCGATCAGGCGGGTGCCGTCCGGGAGTTCGTCGCCCTCGGCGAGCAGCGCCTTCACGGTGAGGACCGCGCTGCCGAGGTCGGTGAGGACGGCGACCCCAGCGCCCCGGTCCACGGACGCCGCAGCCGCGGCGATCAGCTCGGCGCTGGTGCCGAGCCCGCCGCCCTCGGTGCCGCCCGCCGGGGCGAGCGGCACCGCCGTGGCGCCGCCCGCCAGCCCCTTGGCCAGCTCCGCGACGGCCGTCGCGACCTCCGCGCTGTGCGACACCAGCACGATCCCGACCAGCTTGTCGTCACTCACCGGCCGCCTCCGCGAGTCCCGCGACCAGCAGCGCCGACGAGGTGGCGCCCGGGTCCTGGTGGCCGATGCTGCGCTCGCCGAGATAGCTCGCCCGGCCCTTGCGGGCCTGCAACGGGATCGTCGCCTCGGCGCCCTGCTCGGCCGCGGTGCGCGCCGCGCCGAAACCCTCGCCGAGCGCGTCGACCGCGGGCACCAGCGCGTCGATCATGGTCTTGTCCCCGGGCGCGGCCCCGCCGAGCGCCATGACCTTGTCCACCCCCGCCCGCAGCGCCTCGGCGAACTGCGCCTCGCTGACCTCGGCCGCGTCGCCGAGCGCCTTGCCTGTGCTGCGCAGCAGCGTGCCGTACAGCGGCCCCGAGGCGCCGCCGACCGTGGAGATCAGCTGACGCCCGGCGAGCGTCAGCACGGCACCCGGGGTGGCGGGCGCATCCTTCTCCAGCACGGCCACCACCGCCTTGAACCCGCGCTGGAGGTTGCTGCCGTGGTCGGCGTCCCCGATGGGGGAGTCGAGGGCGGTGAGCCGCTCCGCCTCGCGGTCGACGGAGGCGGCGGTCGCCGCCATCCAGCGGCGGAAGAAGTCGGCGTCGAGCACTGGATCTCCTTGCGTTGCGGTACGGACGCGGGTCGGTGCTGTCTCTTCCTCACATGCCCCAGCGGAGCGCCGGTGTCTTCACCGGTGCGTCCCACAGCCGCAGCAGCTCCTCGTCGGCCTGGCAGAGCGTGACCGAGGCGCCGGCCATGTCCAGCGAGGTGACGTAGTTGCCGACCAGTGTGCGGGCCACGATCACACCGCGCTCGGCGAGCACCCGCTGAACCTCGGCGTTGAACCCGTACAGCTCGAGGAGCGGGGTCGCACCCATGCCGTTGACCAGGACGAGGACCGGGTTGCGCGGGGGCATGTCCTCCAGGACGGCGTTGACCGCGAAGTCGGCGATCTCGCCGGACGTCATCATGGCGCGCCGCTCCCGGCCCGGCTCGCCGTGGATGCCGATGCCCAACTCCAGCTCGCCGGGCGGCAGATCGAAGGTCGGGGTGCCCTTGGCCGGGGTGGTGACGGCGCTCAGCGCGAAACCGAAGCTGCGGGAGTTCTCGTTCACCTGGCGCCCGACGGCCTCCACCCGCTCCAGCGGCTGCCCCTCGGCGGCGGCCGCGCCGGCGATCTTCTCCACGAACAGGGTGGCGCCGGTGCCGCGCCGGCCCGCGGTGTAGAGGCTGTCGGTGACGGCCACGTCGTCGTTGACGAGCACCTTCGCCACCTGGATGCCCTCGTCCTCGGCGAGTTCCGCGGCCATGTCGAAGTTGAGCACGTCGCCGGTGTAGTTCTTCACGATGAACAGCACGCCGGCCCCGCTGTCCACCGCCGCGGCGGCCCGGGCCATCTGGTCCGGCACCGGGGACGTGAACACCTCGCCGGGGCAGGCGGCCGACAGCATCCCGGGGCCCACGAAGCCGCCGTGCAGCGGCTCGTGCCCGGAGCCGCCGCCCGAGACCAGCGCGACCTGCCCGGCGACGGGGGCGTCCCGTCGTACGATCACCCGGTTCTCCACGTCCACGGTGAGGTCGGGATAGGCCGCCGCCATGCCCCGCAGCGCGTCCGCCACCACGGTCTCGGGAACGTTGATCAGCATCTTCATGCCTGTCTCCTCGGAAGCGTAGCTCTCTGACCGGCGTTTTTCCTGTTCGAGCGAGATGTAACCTGGTATTGATCTTGGCGGTCTCAGGCGCTTGGCGGCGGGTCCCGGCGGTACCGATGCCGACTGAACTGACGGGTCATCAGTTTCTCCGGGGATCCCTTGGGGTGGGTGGGCGGGCGTCCTGCTCATCAGTATCGACCTTGCGGCAGTGAAGGTCATCTGTGCTGCGGCGCTGAAGGGAAACGGCGGGCTGAAGGGAACGGCCGTCTTCTCACTCGCCTCTAACCCTACAAACCGTAGGGTGGGATGTCCTCCTACGAGCTGTAGGAGGTTCCGGCTCCGTGGCGTGTGACGAGGAGAGGTGCGAGATGGCCGACGGCTCGAACGCCACGACGACCGGTGTTCCGCGCACCGGTCTCCCGGTGCGGGCTGTGCGGGCTGTGCGGGCCGTGCGGTCCCGGCGGGTGCGGGGCGAGCCCTGGCTCGGGGCGGTCGCGGTCGCCTTCACGCTCGCCCAGCTGGTCCTCGTGCGGCCGGGTCTGGGTCTCGGCTGGGACGAGACCGTCTATGTCAGCCAGGTCAGCGGGCATGTTCCCGCCGCCTACTTCAGCGCGCCCCGTTCCCGTGGCATCTCGTTCCTGGTCGCCCCGGTCGCGTCGTGGTCCGATTCCACCGTCCTGCTCCGGGTCTACCTGGCCGTTCTCTCCGGCCTGGCCCTCTACCTCGCCGTGCGTGTGTGGCGGGGCCACTTCGGTCCCGGTGTCCTGGCCCTGGCCGGCGGCCTGTTCGCCTCCCTGTGGGTGACGCTGTTCCACGGTCTTCAGGCCATGCCCAACTACTGGGTCGCCATCGGTGCCCTGGCCTGCGCCGGCTGCCTGGGACCTGACGTACGGCAGGGGAGGTAGCCGCCGTGACCACGGCCGACAGCCCGCCGATCACCGGCGGCAGGAGCCTGTACGTCCAGTTGGGCATCACCCTGGTGGTGCTCGCCGCCGCCGGCGCTCTGCTTGCCGCGCACCGGGCGACGCTCGACAGCGGCACCGACCGGCTGGCCGCCGCCGACGGGGAGTGGCTGGTGGTCGCCTGCCTCGCCGCCCTGGCCACCTGGGTGTGCGCGGCCGTGGCGCAGCAGGGGGCGGTGGTCGAACGGCTGCCCAGGGGGCGGCTGGTGGCGGCGCAGTTCGCGGCCGGCGCCGCCAACCACCTTCTTCCGGCGGGGGCCGGAGCGACGCTGGTCAACCTGCGGTTCCTGACCCGATGCGGGCTGTCCACCCGGCGCTCGGCGACCGCGCTGGCGGTGAAGGCGGCCGTCGGCGGAACTGTCCGGTGCGCGCTGGGTGTGGCCCTGCTCCTCGCCTCGCCCGGCACGGTCCGCCTCTCCGCGCGGATCCCGCACGTGCTGGTCCTGCTGCCGGTGGCGGCCGGAGCCGTCGCCGTGGCGGTCGCGATCAGCGGCCGCCTCAGAGGAGAGCTGAGCCGGGCCTTCGCCGACGTACGGGAGGTGCACCGGTGCCGGGCGCGGGCCTGTGCGCTGTGGGGCGGATCGGTCGCGTTCGCTCTGTTGCATGCCGGGGTGATCGTCGCCGTGGTCCATGCGATCGGTCTGGGCCTCCCCGCGAGCCGGGTGGTCATGGCCTACCTGGTCGCCAGCGGCGCGGCGGCGCTGCTGCCCACGCCGGGCGGACTGGGATCGCTGGACGCCGCGCTCGCCCTGGCGCTCACGGCGGCCGGCGCTCCGGGACCGGCGGCGGTCTCGGCGGTCCTCGGCTACCGCCTGCTGACCGGGTGGCTGCCGATGGTCCCCGGCCTGCTGGTCCTGGCGCTGCTGGCCCGCCGCTCGGCCTTGTGAACCGGCGAGGTGTTCGCCGCACCGGGAGGTGCCGTGCGCACGTCCTCAATCCGGCGGGTCAGGTTGCTGCTCCAGCCGGTACCCGTGCCCCCGCAACGTGGTGATGCGGGGCAGCCGGGCCTGCCGCCCGCTCGCCTGTGCCGCCTCGGCAAGTCTGCGGCGCAGGCCCGCCAGCGTCACGTCGAGGGTCTTGGTGGAGCCGAACCAGTTCTCGTCCCACACCTCCGCCATCAGAGTCTCGCGCGAGACCGCCTCGCCGACCCGCTCGGCCAGTACCGCGAGCAGGTCGAACTCCTTGGCCCGCAGCGGGACTTCGACACCGAACAGGGCGCAGCGCCGGGCCGTCACGTCGACGGCCAGATCGCCCAGCCGCACCGGCTCCCGGGCCGGCGCGGCCACCGCGTGCCGCCTGAGATGAGCCCGCAGCCGGGCCAGCAGCACGGTCAGACTGAACGGCTTGACCAGGTAGTCGTCGGCCCCGGCGTCCAGCCCGGCGATGATGTCGATGTCGTCGGTCCGTGCCGTCAGGACGACGATCAACAGGTCGGGGAGGCGGGCGCGCAGCTGCCGGGCGACGTCCAGGCCGTCCATGTCCGGCAGCCCCAGGTCCAGCAGCAGTACCTCGTACGGCGCCCGCCCGGCCTCCGTCAGTGCGCCCGCTCCGGTGCGGCACCACGTCGGCGCGTAGTCGTGGCCGCGCAGGCCGGTTTCCAGGTGGCGGCCGATGGTGTCGTCGTCCTCGACGACGAGGACGCGCAGTCGGCTGCGGTCCGGTACGGCAGGCGTGCGCATGGTCGACAGCCTAGGAGCCGCCGGAGCAGGAGGCCCGTCGTCGGCGCACGCCGAGTTCACAGGTCCCGGAGCTCCTCCACCGCGGGGCGGTGGCTGCCGCGGATGCCGTTGAGGGCCGCGGCGAGGACGGCTGCGACGGCGGTCGCCCCGGTGAGTGCCAGGTAGGCGCCGGGGATCGACAGGACCGCGGGTGGCGGATCGAAGACGCCGGTCAGAACCTTGACCAGCATCTCCGACAGGGCCCAGCCGATCAGGGTGCCTCCGGCCAGGCCGCCGGCGGCCAGCAACAGGGCCTCGGAGAGGACCATGCCGCGCAGGTGGCGCGGTCGCGCGCCGAGGACGCCGGCGATGGCGAACGTGCGGCGGCGTTCGGCGAGTCCGAGGCCGAGGACCAGGCCGCCCGCCCCGGCGGCGAGCAGGACGGCGAAGGCCAGCTCGATGCGGGTGAGGCCGGCCAGGTCGACGGAGGTCAGACTGGTGCCGACGGTGCCGCGGGTCTGGGTGAGGTCGGTGACGGTGGCCCGGGTACCGAGCTGTCGGCGCAGCTGTGCCGCGATCCGCTGCTGGTTCGTGCCATCGGTGTCGAGGAGGAAGGCGCCGGCCGAGTCGTCCCCGGTGGCCCTGGCGATGTAGGAGGCGTTGGCGACGAAGAAGCTGTCCTTGGGGGCGGTGGGGAACTCCTTGGCGATGCCGGCGTAGTGGAAGGGGACGACGCGCAGGGACTTGGTGCGGGCGTCCTGGATGCGCAGGTTGAGGGTGTCGCCGGGGGAGAGCTGGAAGTCGTTCACGGTCTCGACGCTGACGAGGAGGTTGTCCGGGCGCTGGGCGAGGCGGCGCATCAGCCGGTCGGCGGTGCCGCCCGCGAAGTAGGCGTCCTGGAGCGAGGTGGCCCGCGCGATGGTGCCGGGGCGGACGCCGTAGAGGTCCTGGAGGTCGGACCCGACGTAGGCGAAGCGGTGCTGGAGGGGCTCGACGTGCCGTACGCCGGGGATCTTCAGTGCTGCCCCGGCGGTGGGCGGGAGCTGGGCGCCGGGTGGTTCGGTGACGGTGACGTCGGCGCCGTTGGTCAGCCGGGCGTCGACCTCGGCCTGCTGGCGGTAGGTGGCGTTGAAGACTGCGGTGGAGATCGCGAAGGAGACGGCGAGGGCGAGCAGCACCACCGACCGGGCGAACGGGCGGCGGCGCCGGGCCAGGACGGCGGCGGTGGTGCCGGCCAGGGTCGCGGTCAGCGGCCGGACCAGCCGGGCCAGGGCGGGGCGGCCGTGGGCGAGGGCGAGCAGGGTGAGGCGCCACAGCAGCAGGGCCGCGCCGATCCACAGCAGGGCGGGGCCGAGGAACGCCCAGTACGACACGGAGATGCTGGGGACGCCCTCGGGCGCGAGGACGAGTGCGTACTGGTTGCCGGAGGAGGCGCGGAAGACGAGCCAGGAGCCGATCAGCAGGGCGAAGTCCAGGCCGTACCGCATCCACCACGGCGATCGGGAGCATCGTACGTCCTCCTGCCTGCGGGTGTCGGCGACGGTGACCGTGCGCAGGTCCCGCACGGCGGGGAGGAGCACGGCGCCCGCGGCCACCGCGGCTCCGAGGACGAAGGCGACGGCGTACCAGACGGACCAGGTCGCAGCGCTCGCTCCGAAGGAGGCGGTGCCGAAGGCGAGACGGCCGGTGAGGGCGGCGATGCCCAGCCCGGCCAGCCCTCCCGCGAGGCCGATCAGGGCGGCCTCCAGACCGGCGAGTGCGGTGATCTGACGGGGTCGCAGGCCGCGCAGCCGCAGCAGCCCCTGTTCCTGGCGGCGCCGTTCGCCGCCGGCCGAGGCGACCGCCGCCGTCAGCGTGGCGGCCAGCACCGCGCCCGGCACCCCGAGGAAGAGGAAGAGGATCTGGGCGTACAGGGCGTCCTGGCGGGCCGAGTCGAGAGCCGCGCCGACGTTGTCGCCGACCAGGGCGGTGCCCGAGGAGCGGGCTTCGAGGTGGTGGGCGGCGCCGGTGACGGCGGAGTACGCCGAGGCCGGGTCGGAGGGCAGCCGGGCGTTGTCGCGAGCGGTGTGGATCTGGGTGGTGACACCGGTGGCGCCGCGGGTGAGGTCGGCGAACCGGGCGGCGGGCAGCAGGACGACGTTGTCCGGGGGCGCCGTCGGCTGGGACTGGCTGGGGGCGCCGACGGTCTGGAAGAGGGAGTCGGCCTGGGGCAGGTCGACCACACCGTCCACCTTCACCTGGCGCGGACCGGCACCGGGGAACCGGACACCGATGGTGTCGCCGGGGGCCGCGTGCAGGTTGGAGGCGGTCTGCTGGGCCAGCAGGACACCGGTGGACGAGCCGGAGAGCGTGCGGACGGCGTCGGGGAAGCGGGCACGGTAGCCGTCGGGCAGGCCGAGGGCCATGCCCGGGCCGGTGGTCTGGGTGCTTCCCTGCACCCGAGCGGTGAAGCCGCCGGTGTGCGCGAAGCCGACGGGCAGCGCGGCGCGGGTGCCCGGGGTCCCGGCCACCAGGGACAGGATCGTGTGCGGGTCGGCCCCGGGCTGCACCTGGACCTGCCAGTCCACGGCGACCGAGCGCACGGCGCGCTGGGTCATGGTCGCCTTCGACGCGGTGAGGAAGGAGCCGAGCGCGGCGACCAGGGCGACCGCCAGCGCGATGCCGGTCAGGGCGGCCAGGAGCCGTCCGGCGCGGTGGCGGGCCAGGCCGCGGGCCCAGGCGGCGATCATGGCATCTCCTCCGCGGTCGGCAGGGTTCCGGTGCGGCGCCGGAGCGGTCCCCGCGCCCGGGCGGTGGTCACGGAACCTCCTCGGGTGCGAGCAGCCGCCCGTCGCGCATGCCGCGGCGGACGGTGAGCCGGGCGGCGACGGCCGGGTCGTGGGTCGTGACGACGAGTGCCGCGCCGGTGTGATCGGCGGCCGTCAGCAGGGCGTCCAGGACGCGGGCGCCGGTGGCGTGGTCGAGGCGGCCGGTGGGTTCGTCGGCCAGGATCAGGCGGGGCGCCTGGGCCAGGACCCGGGCGGCGGCCACCCGCTGCGCCTGGCCGCCGGAGATCTCCTCCGGGAGCCGGTCGGCCAGGTCGGCGGCGTCCACCAGGGCGAGTGCCGCGAGCGCGCACCGTCGCGCCTCGCCCTCCGGACGATCGGCGAGGACCAGGGGCAGAGCGGTGTTCTCCGCCACGTCCAGGGCCGGGATCAGGCTGTCGCCCTGGAACACCAGGCCGATGTCGTACGGCCCGAGCGAGGCGGCCCGGGTGACGGTCCCGCCGGTGGGCTGTTCGAGTCCGGCGAGCAGGTGCAGCAGCGAGCTCTTGCCCGACCCCGAGGGGCCGACGACCGCGAGCCGGTCCCCGGCCCGGATCTCCAGGTCGGCCCCGTGCACGGCCACGACCGCCTGAGGTCCCCGACCGAAGGTCAGGGCCGCGTCCGCGCAGCTGACGAGCACCTCATCCGACGGCATCGGACGCCTCCTCGCGATCCGGCCGCGGGGCCTCGGTGGCCTTCCCGTCCGTCAGGGTGATCACCCGGTCCGCGATGCGGACGGCTTCCCGGCTGTGCGTGACGATCAGCACCGCGCACCCCTCCGCGGCCCGCTCCCGCAGCATCGACAGCACCAACCGCTCGGTCTCGCCGTCCAGTTCGCCGGTCGGTTCGTCGGCGAGCAGCACGGCGGGCGCGTTGGCCAGCGCCACGGCGAGCCCGGCCCGCGCCAGCTCGCCGCCGGACAGCTCGCGCGGCAGGGCGTGCGCCCGGTCGGCCAGCCCCACCCGGGCCAGCAGTTCCCCGGCCGGGACGGGGGCCCTGCGGCCCCGCGCCCGCTGCGGCAGACGGACGTTGTCCCGCACGCTCAGGTGCGGCAGCAGGTTGCGGGACTGCAACAGGACGCCGATGTGCCGGGCCCGCAACCGGGCCCGCTCGGTCTCGGGCCGGTGGCTGATCCGCACGCCGTCGACGCGGACCTCGCCGCCGGAGGGCTCGTCGAGTCCGGCCAGGCACGCCAGCAGCGTCGACTTGCCGGCCCCGGACGGACCCACGACCGCGACCGTCTCACCGTGCCGCACCTTCAAGGACACCCCGCGCAGCGCGAGCGTCTCCTCCTCCCCGGCCCGGTAGAAGCGGTACAGCTCGCGGGCCGTGAGGACGACGTCGGCGGCGGCGCCCCCCGTCTGTGTGCCGTCGGACATGACGCACTCACCGCCAGGCGAAGGAGTCGCTGACGATGCGCCACGGGTCGACGTTGTCGGCCTTGACCGGCCCCGACAGGGTCAGGGCCACCTCGTGTCCCGCGCGGTAGAACGCGTACCGCTCGAAAGCGTCCCGCACCACCTTGCCGGTGACCGGGTCCCTCGCCGAGTCGCCCTGATAGGTCAGCAGGACCACGCGGCCGGCGTGCCGGGTCACCTCACTCACCTTGGGCGAGGAGAACTTCGCGACCTGGGAGCGGAGTTGGGGTACGACCGTGTTGGTGACCGAGCCGACCGTGGGCGCGCCGGAGGCGGAAGCGGCGGTGATCGTCACGGTGTTGAGCTTGTCGGTGAACGCGGTGGTGCCGCCCTGGCCGGTGCGGGCCCAGCCCTCGGGCACCTTCAGGGTGAAGCCGGTGAAGGAACCGCCGGCCGGCCGGTAGGGGACGTACACCTGGTTGTCGGGGATGTCGCCGGGCGGGTTGGAATCGCTGGGCGCCGGCTGGTTCCGGCCGCTCACGGTCGTCGACCCGGAAGCCGGGCCACCGGAGCCGGCGTGCGACCCGGAGCCGGAACAGCCGGCGGTCACCGCCGCCACGAGGGCCAGCCCGACGCCCGCGTACGTCCTTGTGTGTGCTGCCATGGCCACTGCCCTCCAGAGGAGCCTCGGACCGGACGGTCATGGCACCGACGCTAGGAAGCGGCCGGTTAACGCCCCGCCCGCCGAGGGTTAGACGACGGCAAAAGCGTGTGGCGCAGCGCATCCGCCCAGGTGAGCGGCCCGCATCATGAGGGCATGAGACAGCGCGTGGTGCGAGTCGCCCTGACCGCCGCTCTGGTCGCCGTCGTCCTCCTCGCCGTCCCGCTGGCCCTGGCGATCAGGTCGTCCCTGTACGCCGACCAGCGCGACACCCTGGAACGGTCGGCCCTGGCCGCGGCCGTACGGGTGAGTCCGGACTTCGTGACCGGCGACCCGGTGGAACTGCCCGCACCCCCGGCCGGCGGGCGGCTGGGCCTGTACGACTCTCGACTGCGCCTGCGCGCGGGCAGCGGCCCGCGGCCCGGAGACATCCCGGTCCGGCAGGCCCTGGGCGGTGCGGCGGTACGGGGCCGGGCGGGGGCCGACCTGGTGGTGGCCGTGCCCGTCTCCCACGCCGAGAAGGTGATCGGCGTCGTACGGGCTTCCACCCCCGCCGACGCCGTACGCGACCGGGTGGTCGCCGCCTGGACGCTGCTGCTCGGCGTGGCCGTGATCGCGCTGGTCGTCGCCGTCCTCGTCGCCCGCCGCCAGGCCCGGGCGCTGGCCGCGCCGCTGGAGGACCTCTCCCGGCACTGCCGGGCGGTGACCGAGGGCGACCTGACCGCACGGGCCGCCCCGAGCAGCGTCGCCGAGATCGACCAGGTCGCCCGCACGCACAACGAGATGCTGCACAGCCTCGCCGAACTCCTGCGCCGTGAACGTGACTTCACCGCCAACGCCTCCCACCAGCTGCGCACCCCGCTCACCGGCCTGCAGCTCACCCTGGAAGCGGGCCTCGCCCAGGACGACGACGCCCGGCTGCGGCCCGTACTGGCCGAGGCGCTGGCCACCACCGAGCGCCTGCATCACACGGTGGAGGAGGTGCTGCGCCTGTCCCGCTCCGGTAAGACGGCTCGCCCCACGGCCGGGACGATCGGCGTACGACAGCTGCTGCGGGAGACGGAGGAGCGGTGGCACGGCCTCTTCGCCCAGGACGGCAGGCGTCTGGAGTGCGCCGGCGAGGACGCGCCTGCCGACGTCCGTGTTCCGGGCGCGTCCGTGTCGGAGGTGCTCGGCATCCTGCTGGACAACGCCCGGGTGCACGGGCGCGGCACGGTCCGGGTGGCGGTGCGGGACCTGGAGGACGCCCTCGCGCTCGACGTGAGCGACGAGGGTGCCGTGACGGGCGAGCCGTCCCGGCTCTTCGACCGCGGCCGTACCGGGAACGGGCACGGAACGGGCATCGGCCTGGCCCTCGCCCGCGACCTGGCCGTCTCCCTCGGCGGCAGGCTCTCCCTGACCAGCCGCCACCCCGCCACGTTCACCCTGCTCCTTCCTGTCGGCCACGACGGGACACAAGGGGCGGGGACAGGTGGGTGAGCATCCCGCGGGGCCACCCCGGTGGCCGGCACCGGAGCGGCCCCGTGTCCGGCGGGGATCAGCCGGTCGGTCCTGCCGGGGTCGTGGTGGTCTTGAACCCCTCGGTCTTGTCGGCCTGGAGAGCGAACTCGTTGGTGAACGTCTTACTGAGGTCCACCGAACCCTTCACATTGCCGACCAGCTGCTCCGTCGCCAGAGAGGTCTTCGGACCGCCGGCCGGCATGATGCCGTCCGGGAGGAACTGGCCCTTGTCCTCGGTCAGAGCGCTGATGTAGTCGGCCTTGGTCACCAGCTGGTTCGAGACGAACGACGCCGGCAGTTTGTTCGCGATGTCGGCCGCGCTGTGCGTGTTGATCCAGTGCATGGTGGCGACCAGCGCGTCGACGACCTTCTGCACCGTGTCCTTGTGCGCGTTCACCCAGTCGGTGCGGGCGAGCACACTGGCCGCGGGGTAGGCGCCGCCCATCGCCGCTGTGGCGCCCTGCGTGGTGGCCAGGTCGATCGCGGAGGTGCCGACACCCTTCTTCTGGATCGCGGCGACCGTCGGCTGCGTCGTCATCACGCAGTCGACCTTGCCGTTCTGCAGGGCGGCGATGGCCGTGGAGCCCGCGCCGACCCCGATCCGGTGGAACTGACTCGTCTTGACGCCCTTCTTGGCGGCCAGGAACTGGGTGAGCGTGTCGGTGCCCGAGCCCAGGTCGGTGACGCCCAGGGTCTTGCCCTTGAAGTCGGCGCCCGAGGCGACGCCCGACTTCCTGGTGCACATCTCCCGCTCGCCCGGTGCGCCGG
Source organism: Streptomyces sp. NPDC054770 (assembly GCF_053611985.1). Classification (NCBI taxonomy): domain Bacteria; kingdom Bacillati; phylum Actinomycetota; class Actinomycetes; order Kitasatosporales; family Streptomycetaceae; genus Streptomyces; species Streptomyces sp. NPDC054770. The sequence goes on along the minus strand of NZ_JBSHBL010000024.1, from coordinate 29,412 downwards.
AGAGCTGGACGACGTCCTCCACCGCCTTGCCCTTGGCCTGGAACTCGATCGTGTGGTTGTACCAGGCACCCGCCATGTCCACCTGCCCCGAGGCCATGGCCTCCTCCGCGCCGACACCGCCGTCCTGCTCCGTGCTGAGCTGGACGTCGACGCCGTACTTCTTGTAGAAGCCGAGGTTCTGGGCGAGCTGGTAGGGCAGGTAGATCTGCTTGTCGATACCGCCGACCATGAGCTTGACCGTCGGTGTGCCGCCGGAGCCGCTGGTCGCGGTGGTGCTGCCGGAGTTGCCGGAACAGGCGCTGACCGCGCCGAGGGCGAGAACGGTGAGGAGAGACGCGGCGACGGTGGCGGGTCGTCTGGACATGGCTGGCCACATTCCTTTTCTGAGGTCGAACAGGGAAGAGCGAGGGAGGGGAGGGGGCGGGTCAGAGGGCGTTCGACGCCTCGGACGGGGCCGGCGGACGCCAGGACAGCAGCCGGCGTTCGAGCTTGCCGATCACCCACTCGGCACCGAGCACGATGACCGAGATGACGAGCATCGTGGCGAACACGCCGTTGGGGTCGAAGTTGTTCTGCGCGGTCTTGATGACCAGGCCCAGGCCGCTCTGCGCGCCGAGCACCTCCCCGACGAGCGCGCCGACGATGGCGAAGCCGAAGGCGCTGTGCAGGCTGGCGATGATCCACGTGAGCGCGGAGGGCACGGTGACATGCCGGATGATCTGCAGCTGTGAGGCGCCGAGCACCCTGGCGTTGGCGAGGATGTTGCGGTCGACCTCGCGCACGCCCTGGAAGGCGTTGAAGAAGACGATGAAGAACACCAGCACCGCGGCGAGCAGGATCTTCGGCAGCACGCCGATGCCGAACGCGACGATGAAGATCGAGCCGAGGACGATCCGCGGGATCGCGTTGACCATCTTGATGTAGGGGCCGAGGACGTCCGCGAGGAAGCGGCTCTGGCCCAGCGCGACACCGAAGACCACGCCGGCGACGGCCCCGACGGCGAAGCCGACGAGTGCCTCCTGGATCGTCGTCCAGATGTTCGCGTAGAAGGACCCGAACTCGGTGCCGTGCCGGAAGAGGTCGGCCAGCCGCCTGGCGATGCCCGAGGGCTGCCCGAAGAAGAACGGGTCGACGATCCCCCAGGTGGTGAACGCCTGCCAGCCACCGAGGACGAGCACCGCGAGACCGATGCGGCCCGCCCACACCAGGGCGATGCGGCGCCGGCGGGCGCGCTTGGCGGCCGCCCCGGCCGAGAGCGGTGCGCCGCCCCTGACGGGAGCGGGGGAAACAGCGGACGTCGTGCTCATGCCGTACCTCCTGCGGTGCGTGCGTAGGCGCGCTCCACCTCCTCGCGCAGCGAGTCCCAGATCCGGTGCTGAAGTTCGATGAAGCGGGGCTGGAAGCGGATCTCCTGGACCGAGCCGCGCGGGCGCGGCAGATCGATGTCGAAGACCGCCTTGACCGACCCGGGGCTGGACGTCATGACGACGACCCGGTCGGCGAGCGCCACGGCCTCGTCGAGGTCGTGGGTGATGAATATGACCGAAGGCCGGATCTGCTCCCACAGGCCGAGCAGTTCGGTGGACATGATCGCCTTGGTCTGCACGTCCAGGGCACCGAACGGCTCGTCCATGATCAGGATCCGGGGTTCGTTGATCAGCGCCGCGGCCATCGCCACGCGCTTGCGCATACCGCCGGAGAGCTGGTGCGGATAGCGGTCCTCGAACCCCGCGAGGCCCACCCGGCGCAGCCAGTCGCGCGCCGAGACCTGGGCCTGCCGCTTGGGCACCCCACGGAAGACGGGGCCCATCAAGACGTTGCCGAGCACGGTCTTCCAGGGCAGTAGCGCGTCGGCCTGGAACATGAAGCTGACGCCGTCGGTGACGCCGTCCACCTCACGGCCGCCGACCCTGACCGAGCCCTCGCTGGGCCGGTCGAGCCCGGACACCATGCCCAGCGTCGTGGACTTGCCGCAGCCGGTCGGGCCCACCACCGCGCAGAACTGGCCGGGCTCCACGGTGAACGAAACGTCCCGCAGTGCCGTGAACACCTCACCGGCAGGGGTCAGAAAACGTTTGGTGAGCCCGGAGATCTCGACTCGCGCGCTGTCCTGGCCGGTCCTGTCGGCGACCGGACTCACCGCGGCATCGTTTCGCGAAGCCATCTGAGGCCGTCTCCTTCCTAACCTCGGGGGTCGAACCTCGGGGGTCGAGGAAGGCAGACGCTAGAGGCCGCCGGGTGTTACGTCGCTGTTTCATCCGTATCCCGCGTTAGCCGTGTAAGCCGGAGTTCTGCTCGTTCTGCTCAGCGATCCGGGGGTGGGCAGAAGGCCGAGGGCGGGGGCACAATCGCGCCACCACGGGTACGGCACAGGGGCCGAGCCCGGCAGCCGTACGACAGGCGAGAGACGCGAGGGACACCGTTGAAACCCATCCGTATCCCGGTCGGCCGTGGCGGGAAGGGGCGGCTCTCCGCGCGGATTCTGGCCAACCAGCTGGCCATCCTGGCGCTGACCGGGCTGATCGGCTTCGTGCTGTTCGCCTTCGCGCAGCGGGGCGAGATCGACCGTGCCTACGAGCAGCGGGCGCTCGACATCGCGCAGACCACGGCCGCCGAACCGCAGATCCGGCACGCCATGGAGTACGGGGGCGGCGGCGACGTGGTGCAGACCGTGGCCGAACGGATCCGCAAGGCGTCGGGGGCGTCGTACGTGGTCGTGCTCGACCTGCGCGGCATCCGCCACTCCCACCCCGACCCGACGCTGATCGGCGACCCGACGGGCGATCCGATCGTGGTGCTGGACGGCAGGCCCCACGTCGGTACCGACCAGGGCGCGACCGGGCGTTCCGCCAACGGCAAGGCTCCGCTGTACGGGCCCACCGGCAAGCTGGTCGGCGAGGTGTCCGCGGGCATCCCGGAGCACTATGTGCTGGGCGAGCTGTGGCGCGAGCTGCCGACCTTCGGCCTGTACAGCGCCATCGCTGTCGCGCTCGGCTCGGCTGCCGCGTTCCTGCTGGCCGGACGGCTCAAGCGGACGACGTTCGGGCTGGAACTGGAGGAGATCGCCGGGTTGCTGCAGGACCGGGAGGCGATGCTGCACGGCATCCGTGAGGGAGTTGTCGCCTTCGACCCCGGCGGCAGGATCACGGTCGTCAACGACGAGGCCCGCGACCTGCTCGGCCTCGGCACCGCCCTCGGCAGCACGCTGGCGGAGGTGCTGCCGGACGGGCGGCTGCGCCGCGCCCTGGACGGCACCCTGACCGGCAGCGACGTCAGCGTGCTCACCGACGACCACTGCCTGGTCGTCAACCGGATGCCGGTGGCCCTGCACGGCCGTGAACTGGGCGCCGTGGTCACCGTGCGCGACCGCACCGAGCTCATCGGGCTGCTGCGCGAACTGGACTCGGTGCGCGGGCTCACCGACGCGCTGCGCGCCCAGCAGCACGAGTTCACCAACCGGATGCACACGGTGGCCGGGCTGCTGGACATCGGCGATCACGACGCCGCCTACGAGTTCGCCGTCGAGACGGCCGGCGCCGAGCAGGCGCTGACCGAGTCCGTACGGGAACGGATCGGCAACCCGCTGCTCGTGGGACTGATCGTCGCCAAGATCACGGTGGCCGCGGAACGCGGGGTACGGATCGTCCTCAGCGACGATTCCGCGCTGGGCGAGGACCCGCCGCATCTGCGTCGGCTGCTGACCATCGTCGGCAACCTCCTGGACAACGCGATCGACGCGTCGGCGATCGGACCGGCGCGGCCGGGCGGCTGTGCGGTGCGGCTGTCGTTGATCGAGGCCGTCGACGCGGTGCGGGTGGAGGTGGCCGACACCGGGCCGGGCATCACTCCGGGCACCGCTGAGTCGATCTTCGAGGACGGCTGGTCGACCCGCCCGGACCGCGGCACCGCGCGGCGCGGTCTCGGACTCGCCCTCGTCCACCGGCTGGCGCAGCGGCACGGCGGCACGATCACGGTCAGCGAGGGGCCTGGTGCGGTCTTCACCGTGACGTTGCCCGTGCCCGACACCGCCCCGGCGCCGCTGGGCGCTCTGTTCACCACGGCTCCGCCGGTGCCGGTCGGCGCGCCGGACGGCATCGCAGGAGGTGACCGCTGGTGATCCGGACCCTGGTGGTGGACGACGACTTCCGGGTCAGCCGCATCCACTGCGACTACGCGTCCCGAGTCAAGGGCTTCGAGGTGGTCGGCCAGGCGGCGACCGTGGACGCGGCGCTCGGCGCGGTGCGCACCCTCCAGCCGGACCTGCTGCTGCTGGACATCTTCCTGCCGGACGGCAGCGGGCTCGACGTGCTGCGCCGGCTGAGCGGGGACGAGGGCGGCGACCGCCCCGACGCCATCATGATCACCGCCGACCGGGACATCACGTCGGTGCGGATCGCGATGAAACTCGGCGCCGTCGGCTACCTGGTCAAACCCTTCGGCGCGCCCGACCTCGCCGAACGACTCACCGCCTACCGCGAGCTCCAGCACCGCATGGACGCCCTCGGTACGGTCCCGGAGACCCACCAGGCCGATGTGGACGCCCTGTTCAGCGCCGCCCGCCCGCCGGCCGTGCCCCGCGTCCCCGCCAAGGGCCACTCCGCCCCGACGCTGGCCCTGCTGCACCAGACCCTGCGCACCGCCCACGACGCCCTGTCGGCAGCGGAGGCCGCCGAACGCACCGGGGTCTCCCGTGCCACCGCTCAGCGCTATCTGTCCTACCTCGTCAAGGAGGGCATGGTCCGGCTCGAACTGCGTTACGGAGCCACCGGACGCCCCGAGCACCGTTACCGCGCCGCGCACTGATCCGGATCAGGGCAGGGCGGCGGGAGTGAGCGCCGGGGTGTCGTGGTCGTCGCGCGGGTGGCACAGGGCGAGGTAGCCGACCAGTGCGGCGCACACCAGCGCGGCCAGGATCGCCGTGGTGCCGAAGCCGACGCCGACGCCGAGCGGCTTGTCCATGCCGAGCCAGTCGGCGAGTGAGGCACCGAGGGGGCGGGTGAGGACGTACGAGGACCAGAACGCGGCGACGGCGTTGAGCCCGGCGAAGCGGTGCAGCAGCCACGGCACGAGGATGGCCGCGCCGAACAGCAGCGCGGAGTGCACGAATCCGAGGTCGAGGTAGAAGCCGGTGAGGTCGCCGGCGGCGGTGCCCAGGGCGAAGGTGAGCAGCACGGTCAGCCAGTAGAAGACCTCGCGACGGCGCGTGGTGACGGTGTGGATCGACAGCGTGTGTTCGGTCGCGTACCAGGCGGCGAAGCACCCGGCCAGGGCGATCGCATACCCGGTGGTCGTGACCGGCAGGGGTACGTGCAGTCCGACGCGGAAGCAGTCCGCGGCGGCGGTGCCGAAGACCGCGATCATCGCGACGGTGAACCAGTACGGCGCGGGGTGGTACCGCGAGGAGCGGAACTGCCACCAGAAGGCGCCCACCAGGGCGGCGGCACTCGTCCCGGCGGACAGCCACAGGCTCCACTGACCGAGAAAGTCGGAGGTGGCCTCACCCATGCCGGTGGTGAGGACCTTGACGATCCAGAAGAGCGCGGTGGCCTCGGCCACTTTCGTCGGCGTATTCGCCGGTGATTTCTTTTCCATTTCCCGACTTCTGCTTTCTGTGATTTATCTGTGTCGTACTCGGGGTGTCCTTCCGGTGAGGTTAGAAATGCGGGTGGGAACGGCGCGTCAGTCGATGGTCGCTACTTTCCGCAGGTGTACGACCTTCGGTTGATGTCCCGTGCGCCGGTGTCCCGTAGCCTCGGGAGCGTGATTTCGATCGGCCCGGAATTCCTGGAGCGTGTGCGCCGGCCGGCCCTCGCGCCTCTGCTGGTGTTCGGGCCGCCCCTGGTCTGCGCCGCCCTCGCGGTCCACGAACTGCTCTACAACAGGGCCGGCGCGGTGGACTGGACACTGGCGGCGGCGGTGATCGCGCCGCTGGTGCTGCGCCGCCGGGCCCCGGTCGCCGTCTTCTGGTGCTGCTGGGTGGTGGCTGTGCTGACCTGGGCCCTGGGCACCGTGTCGCTCGCCGAGCTGGCCGTCCTCGTCGCCCTGTACACCGTCGCCGCCGAGCGCGGCCTCCGGTACTCGCTGAGCGCGGCGGTCGCCGTCGCGGCCGGTGCCGGGGTGGTGGCGGTGCGGTTCGGGCCGCCGGGCAGCGTGAACGACGTCGTGGTGGTGCTCACCGGCCTGGCCGCGGCGGCCTTCTTCCTGGGTACGACGGTGCGGGCGCAGAGCCGCTACCTGCTCTCCGTGGAAGACCGCGCCCAGCGGCTGGAGCAGGAGCGCGCCCAGCAGTCCCGGCTCGCCGCGGCGGCCGAACGCACCCGTATCGCACGGGAGATGCATGACATCGTCGCCCACGGGCTGGTCGTCGTGGTCGCCCTCGCCGAGGCCGCCGCGGCCACGACGGCGAGCGATCCGGACGGCGCCCGCTACCAGATGCTCCAGGCCGCCTCGACCGGCCGGCAGTCCCTGACCGGCATGCGCCGCCTGCTCGGCGTACTGCGGGCGGAGGACGGGGCCGACCGGGCACCGCAGCCGGACCTGGGCTCGCTCAAGACCCTGGTGGACGAGACCCGCCGCACCGGCCTGGACGTTCGGCTGACCGAGACCGGCACCGAGCAGCAGTTGGACGCCGAGGTGCAGACCACCCTCTACCGGATCGTGCAGGAGTCACTCACGAACGTCGTCAAGCACGCGACGGAGGCGTCGAAGGTCGACATCGTCCTGGACCGCGATCCCCACCGGGTCGCGTTCACCGTCACCGACGACGGCAGACCGGCCCCCGGCCCCCGCCCAGGCGGCTCCACCGGCAACGGTCTGACCGGGATGCGGGAGCGGGTCGCCCTGTTCGACGGCGACCTGACCGTGGGACCCACCGCCACGGGCTGGACGGTCTCCGGTGAACTGAGGCTGAGCGAGCCGCGATGACCATCAAGGTCCTCCTCGCCGACGACCAGGCGCTAGTCCGCATGGCGTTCCGCAGCCTGCTCGGCACGATGCCCGACATCACGGTCGTCGCGGAGGCCGCCGACGGCCGGGAGGCCGTCGACCTCGTCCGGCGGACGGCACCGGACGTGGTCCTTATGGACGTCCGCATGCCCATGATGGACGGCATCGAGGCGACCCGCCGGATCACGAGCGCCTCGCCGTGCCGCGTCCTCATCCTGACCACCTTCGACCTCGACGAGTACGCGTTCGAGGGGCTACGGGCGGGAGCCTGCGGATTCCTCCTCAAGGACGTCGTCCCGGCCGTGCTGCACGAGGCGATCCGGGCCGTGGCCGGCGGTGACGCGGTACTCACCCCGCGCATCACCCGCGACCTCGTCGACCGCTTCGCCAAGGCCGCGCCCTGGCCCCGTGACGAGGCGGCCGGCGCGCTGTTCGCCCAGCTGACGGCCAGGGAACGGGACGTCTTCCACCTCATCGCCACCGGCCTGACGAACGCGGAGATCGCCCAGCGCCTCCACCTCACCGAGGCCACGGTCAAGACCCACATCACACGCATCCTGGCCAAGCTGCAGCTCCGGGACCGGGTGCAGGTCGTGATCTTCGCCTACGAGCACCGACTGCGCCCGCACGGAGCCTGACCGGTCGCGCCCGCAAGAGTGAGGGTTCCTCCCGGGATCCCTTCGCCGTCGTAGGCAGAAAACCGCTCACAGGCGGTGGCGGTCCTGCCTGCCGAAGCGCAGCTGCCACGGGGTGAGTGCGGATTCGAGCTGTACATGGAGGCTCATCTTCGAGGTTCCTTTCGCTCGTTCTTCGAACTGGATCGGTACTTCGAGGATGGTCAGCCCGCGCTTGACGGTGCGGTGGTTCATCTCGACCTGGAAGGAGTACCCGTTGCTGTGGACCGACGGCAGGTCGATCGCGCGCAGTGCCTCGGCTCGCCATGCCTTGAATCCTGCGGTGGAGTCCTTCACACCCAGGCGCAGGATGGCGTTGACGTACCAGTTGGCCCAGGCCGACAGGGCCTTGCGGTGCCACGGCCATTCGGTGGCGGTCGAGCCGCCGGCCACGTAGCGGGAGCCGATGACGACGGCGGCGTTCCTCGTCAGCAGGGTGTCGACCATGGCAGGGATCACCGAGGCCGGGTGGGAGAGATCGGCGTCCATCTGGAGCACGACGTCGGCGCCTTCATCCAGCGCACGGGTCATTCCGGCGAGGTAGGCGCGGCCTAGCCCGTCCTTCGCGGTGCGGTGCAGCACGCCCACACTGTCCGGCGACTCGGCTGCCAGGCTGTCGGCGACTTCCCCCGTGCCGTCGGGTGAGTTGTCGTCGACCACGAGCAGATGCAGGTTGGGCACCGGCAGGTCCGCGAGCAGGCCGGCGAGGACGGGCAGGTTGTCGCTCTCGTTGTAGGTCGGTACGACGACAACAACCTTCGGGGACGAGACAGCCATCGGCGATTTCCTCGGGAGGGGGTAGGAAAGGATCAGCGGTGCCGGTCGCCCGGCGGTCGAACAGCACCCTTGCGTTCCTGCTGGGGCTATGCCCTCCTGCGCCGCAGGTCGTGGCCGGCGCTGATGGCCGCGGCGGCCAGGAGGCCCAGCGCCAGGGTCTCGGTGAGGGAGCCCGGGCGAGGGACGGTCCGGAGGACGGCGAAGAGGTTCTGGCCTGCCGCGAGGGCCAGTGCCGTCCCGATGTGCAGCAAGGCCACGGACAGCCGACGTGTGGACGGCAGGGGAGCGGTCCGGGTGACGCGGGCGACGACGGTGCACAGGCGCAGCGCGACGAATCCGAGCGTGAGCCAGTAGTAGAGGACCGCGGCGGCGTCGGCGAAGCCGGTGAGGTGGTCGGTCATGCCGCTCCATGCGATCAGGCACAGGGCCGCGACCGCGGCGGCAGGGGCCGCCAGGATGCGGACCGCCGCGGCGGTCAGGCGGCGGAGGGCTTCGCCTCGAAGCGGGGGAAGCGGCGCGGCGAGGGCGATGCCGAGCAGGAGGGGGGCGAGCCAGAGGCTGGTGGCGGGCTGACGGATGTCGGCCGTCAGGGCGGTGGAGGGCTCGGCCGAGCGCAGCAGCAGCCCGGTGTTCGCGGTGAGCGCGAACAGTGCGACGGTCAGGACGCGGCGGGTCTGGCCGGTCGCCGTCTCGGGCCAGTCGCCGGGGTGGAGCCAGAGCCGCGCGGCCCCCACAAGCGTGTCGGGCCATGAGCGGATGCCCGATGCGGACACCTCGTGGCTGATGTCGTCGCCCCATCGCTCGCGAATGGCCGGTGGGTACAGGCGGGTCAGGAGTGCGGCCGCGTTCATGCCGGGGTGATCCCGAGCGCGCGCAGGCCGGCTGCGGAGATGCGGGCCATCTGCTGGAGTTCGGTGCGCAGTTGGTCGCGGCCCGCGTCGGTGATCTGCATGGTGCGGTGGCGTTCCTGGGTCTCGGCCGCCTCGTCCGCAGGCCGGATCAGCTCGCGTGCCTCCAGCCGGGACAGCGCTCCGTAGAGACTGCCGGGGCCGAGTTTGCGGCCCGTGAGCTCTTCGATCGCGGTGTTGATGGCGTATCCGTGCAGAGGGCCGTCCGCGAGGACGGTGAGCACGAGCATCTGGGCGTCGTTGCTGTGCATGGGTCTCCTTGCCTCCAGATCCGCATACTACGAGGCGTGATACTACTTGTCACGTAGTACGAGACGCGTACTATGGCGCCCCATGGAACATGCGGAGGAGAACGGCCGGGCCACGTCGGCCGTGGTTCTGGTGAGTCTCGGCACGGCCGGAGTCTTCGAGGCGTTGACCCTGCTGGCGACGCAGGACAAGACGGTCAGGGCGGTCAGCCCCTGGCAGGACGATCCGTATGACGTGGTGGTCTCCCTGACCCGGTTCACGGTGCCCATGCTCGCCTTGGTGATCGTGTTGCGGCTGTTCGCGTGGCAGGCGCCAGGCGGTGCGGACCGGGCGCGGCAGACCGTGCGTGCCGTGGCAGCGATGACCGCGCTGGTCGGGCTCACTGTGGCGTCCGAGTGGGCCGCGGTCATCGCCGAGGTGCCGGCCCCGGTGTCGGGGGCCTGGCCATCAGTGCTGGTCACCGGGCTGGCCGCCACTTCGATACTCACCGCGGTGTCAGCGGTGCTGCTCGTGCGATGGCGGCGCCGGCGGGGCCCGTCCGGCAGGTGGCGCTACGACTGGCTCGGCGACGCCCTCTTCGTCTGCCGGCGGATTCCCGTACTGCGGCGCTGGGCCGGTCCGGCTGCCGCAGCCTGGGTACGCCGTCGCGCGATGACCGTGTTCGTCACGCTGAGCACGCTGGCCGCGGCGGCCGTCACCGGTGCACAGGCCGTCGGCGAAGGCTGGACGGATCCGCTGCTCATCGCCTGGTTTCTGATCGTCGCGGCGACCTCCGATCTCGCGTTCTGCGTGATCAGCAACGCGGTCGCCGGATTCATCGCCCGGCCGCCGCGCACCCGGACCCGTCGCATCACCGAGGTGTCGGTGGTGGCCGGATGCGTCGCGATCAGTGCGGCGACGGCGTTCCGTGACGCACTGTGGCCGGTGTTCGGGACAGGATCACTGACGTCCGTTCCGGCCGTGGCTTCCCTCACGCTCGGCGCCGGTCCGGCCATGTCCGTGGTCACGGCAGCTCTCCTGCTCGCGTGCTTCCCGCACGACCCCTCCCGATCGGGCCGCCGCAGGGCGGGTGATGCGCGGCGGTAGTCAGGATGTGTTCAGGAACGGGCTGGCATCGTCGGGCAGCGTGACCTACGAAACGTCTGAGAGCCAGGTGGTTCCGGAGGCCGGCCAGTCAGCCGCTTCGGGTCGGCGCCCGCGCTGGAACAAGGTGCCCGAACTCACCGTCTACTTCTGGATCATCAAGGTCCTGTGTACGACGGTCGGCGAGACCGCCGCCGACCTGCTGAACGAGAGGGCCGGCCTCGGGCTGACCGGTGTCTCGGCGCTGATGAGCGTCCTGCTGGCCGTCGTCCTGGTGGTCCAGTTCCGCACGAGCGCCTACCGGGCGGGCGTGTACTGGACGGCCGTCGCCCTGATCAGCGTCGTCGGCACACTGATCAGCGACAACCTCACCGACAACATGGGCGTCCCGCTGGAGACCAGCACCACCGTCTTCGCGATCGTCCTCGCGGTCGTGTTCGTGGTCTGGTACCGGCGCGAGCGAACCCTGTCCGTCCATCACATCGACACCATCAGCCGCGAGTCCTTCTACTGGCTGGCGGTGTTGTTCACCTTCGCCCTCGGCACCGCTGCCGGTGACCTGGTGTCCGAGCGCCTGGACCTCGGGTACTGGCTGTCCGCCCTGCTGTTCGCGGCGACCATCGCCGCCGTGGCCATCGCACACTTCGCGCTGGGCCTGGACGCGGTGTGGAGCTTCTGGATCGCCTACATCCTCACCCGCCCCCTCGGCGCCTCCATCGGCGACTACCTCTCCCAGCCCACCCGCGACGGCGGCCTGGGCCTCGGCACCGTCGTGACCAGCGCCGCGTTCCTGGCGGTCATCCTCGGTCTGGTCGTCTACCTGGCCGCCACCCGCAGGGACGTCACAGAACCGGAGCGCGCAGCGGTATCCGCCGTCTGACCTGCGACTCCCCGACGGTCCGACGCATCGATCGGACCACGGGGGAAACTGGCGCCCAGGACGCGACGCGCCGCCCGTCCGCTCTGGTGGTCATCCGGCAGGCAGGCTGACCGTGAACCGTGCACCCGGGTGGTGCGCGGGGTCGTGTGAGACGTCGCCGCCGACGGCCCGGGCGAGGCGTCGCGCGAGCGGCAGCCCGAGGCCCGCGCCGTCATGGCCGTCGCCGTCGTCGGCACGTCTGCCGGGCTGGAACAGTTCGCCGGTGAATCCCTCCGGCACGCCGGGACCGTCGTCGACGACGTCGATCCGCACGGCGCCCTGGACGCGCTGCGTGGACACGGTCACGGTGGAGCGGGCGTAACGGGCGGCGTTGGTCAGAAGGGGACTGACGATGCGTTCGAGGAGAGCGGGCGCCACCCCTGCCTCCAGGACCTCGGTCTCGCTCTCGACCGTGGCCTTCACCTGGCCCGGGGTGTCGAGACCCTGGATCATCCGATCCAGCACGGGAAGGACGTCGGTCGTTCCGGGGGCCGTGGGCGGGTTCAGGGCGTTGTCACGGGCGTCGGTCAGGAGCGTGTCGCAGATCGTGCGCATGGACCGGGTGGCCTCGGCGATCACTTCGTGGGTGGCGCGGGTCTCGGCTTCCGAGCGGGAGCGGCCCTGCCACCAGTCGAGTTCCATGACGATCCGGGTGAGGGGGGTGCGCAGTTCGTGGGACAGCTCGCCGGTGAGCTGTCGTTCGTGGCGCAGCACGGTGCGGATGCGGTCCAGGAGCTCGTCCAGGGAGGCGCCCAGGCGGGCCAGCTCGGCCGGGTGTTCCTCGGCGCCGAAGCGCTCGTCGGAGCCCACCGCACTCCACTGGGTGGCCTGGTCGGTCATCGTCCGTACCGGGCGCAGTGCCCGGCCGACCGCGAGACGCGTGAGCACATAGGTGCATGCGAGCATGACCGCGTCCAGGACCAGAGATGCCAGCAGCAGGGTCTTGGCCGAACTGCGGTAGGGGCCGAGGTCCAGGGCGGTGACGACCGTCGCGGTGGCGTGACGGCCGGTCAGGGGCCGGGAGCAGAGCCGGACGGGCCGGTCGTGGGCCCGGGTGGTCGTGCAGGCCGGCCCGCGCCGTGCGGCCAGCCGGTCCGCGGTCTGCGTCAGCCGTCCGCCGGCCGTGGCCGACGGAGGGTGTTCGAGCAGTCGGGTGCCCGAGTAGATCCACACGTTCGCATCGAGGAGACCGTCGTTGGAGGTCTCCAGAACGCGCACCCGGGGGCCGCTCGTGTCGACGGTCGTGGCGACGGCGGCGGCCCGGGTGCGCAGTTCGTCGTCGGCCTGATGCTGCAGATGCCGGTCCATCACCACGTTGAACGCCACGGTCAGGACGGTGATCAACAGGGCGGCGGTGGTCAGTGCCACGAGAGAGAGCCGGCCGCGCAGGGTGCGGGGCGCCGGACGGCGAAGGACACGGTCGAACGTCATGACAGGTGGTGTCCGATCCCTCGTGCCGTGCCGATCGTCACCGTGCTCCCGGCCTCGCGCAGCTTGCGACGCAGCCGCGTCAGATACTGGTCCAGGGTGTTGTCGCTCACGCGCGCGCCTTCGGGCCAGGCCGCCCTGATCAGCTCGCGGCGGGGCACGGTGGAGCCTGCCGCGGTGCCGAGCGCCGCGAGCAGCCGGAACTCGGTCGGAGTCAGCGCGACGCGATCCCCGCGCACGGTGACGGTGTGCCCGACCGGGTCCAGGACAAGGTCCCCGGCCGTGGCTGTCGGAGCCGGCGCGGCTCGTCTGAGGGCCGCTCGCAGGCGTGCGGTGAGCTCGGCGAGGTGGAAGGGCTTGGGCAGGTAGTCGTCGCCGCCTGCGGAGAAGCCGGACAGCCGGTCCGTGAGCCCGTGCCGGGCGGTCAGGAAGATCACGGGAGCGACGAAGCCGTTGGCGCGTATGGCCTGGCACACGTCCCGGCCGTCGGCGTCGGGCAGCCCGATGTCCAGAACCGCTGCCGCGCAGTCGGTGGTGGCCAGCCGCAGGGCTGTCGCGCCGTCGGCGGCGAGGACGGGGTCGAAGCCGTCCTCGGCCAGGCCACGGCGCAGCACATCGCGCAGAGCGTTGTCGTCCTCGACGACCAGGATCTTCTTGCGCATGATCTTCCGGCGACTCCTCGGCGACGCGGCGGCCTGGGCCCTGCGACGGTCGATTGGTTCAGGGGGCAACGGGCATCAGTGGGCAACGAGCAGGGGGCGCAGTCGTCCGGATGCGATCCACCGGGCCAGGGCTTCCGACCGTCCGCGCACGACCGTCATCAGCGACAGTCCGGTGAGGGCGCCGACGGCGAGCCCGGCGACGATGTCGTGCGGGTAGTGCGCGCCGACCCAGACCCGTGCGACGGCCATGACCAGGGCGGCCGCTGCCCCGATCGCACCCAGTCGCCGTGACACGAACAGCAGCGCCGCCGCGGCGGCGGCCGCGATCGCCGCGTGGTTGCTGGGGAAGGACCAGTCGCCGGGTGCCGGGCACGCCTCCAGTACTCTCACGTGCAGGCTCTGGCACGGGCGGTCCTCACGCACCACCAGCTTCAGCACGGAGTCGACACCGTACGCGGCGACGACGACCGCCGGTACCGCCAGCGCCTCCATCGCGGCCGCGGGTCCTGTCCGCCGGGCCCGCCACCAGCCGACCGCAGCGAGGACGGCGAAGAACGCGAGTCCGTACGTCGACCAGAACAGCACCAGGTCGTCCAGCCAGCCCGGCGAGTGCTGGGCCAGACGCACCACGTCGAGGTAGCCGGATCCGTCGATCGAGGACCCGTCGAAGGCCGAGGTCATGCGCGCTCCTGAGACGCACCGGCGGCACGGCGGGAGCGAAGGAGCTCGACCAGCAGGGGGATCAGTGACACGACGACGATCAACGCGACCAGCGGCAGCAGGTAGCGGTCGACGTTCGGGATCGAGGAGCCGAGTGCGTAACCGGCGAGCGTCAGGCCGAGACTCCACACCAGCCCGCCGGCCACCTGCCACACGGTGAACGTCCGGACCGGCACGCCGAGCGCGCCCGCCATCGGATTGAGCACCGTACGGACCACCGGCACGAAGCGGGCCAGGACGACGGCCTTCGCGTATCCGTAGCGCTCCAGCAGTTCCTCCGCCCGCTGTGCCCCCTCCCGCAGCCGCGTGGAGCGGCTGCGCGCGAGGAGCGCCCCGCCGGCCTTCCGGCCGAGCAGGTAGCCGCACTGCGCACCGGCCAGAGCTCCGAAGGCTGCCGCGACCAGCAACGGCCCCAGCGAGAGGTGGACGGCCTGGCCGGCCGGGCCCGCGCCCAGCAGACCCGCCGTGAACAGCAGCGAGTCCCCGGGAAGGAAGAACCCGACCAGCAGCCCCGTCTCCGCGAACATCACCACACCCACCCCCAGGACGCCGAACGCGGCCAGCAGCGACCGGGCGTCCAGGACGTTGACGGCCAGTTGCGAGGCGAGGTGCAGGGGTGTGGTCATAGGCCGCGGGCCTTTCTGAGAATGACTACAGTCTTGTAGACGGATGCTCCGTGAACTGTAGACGAACGGCGAGCGAGGAGCGTTCCTGCGGGGCCTAACGGCGATCAGTGATCTGAAGCACTGCCACCGGCAGGGTGAATGTCCTGCTCCCCGGTGTGACCGGGCCATCCGTGGTCACGCGGTCGGCCGGCGTCGGCGCGAGTTCGTCGCGCTGGCGTGCCGGGGCGTCGGGGGACGTGCCCCGCACGAGCCTCTCCGTGGCCGCGTTACCGGCAATCACGGGTCTCCGCCCGAGACGGTCTCGGTGATCGGCCGGTTGCCTGTCGCTCCGTTGGTGCGCAGCGGTGGGATCCTGCGGTGGGCCGCGGAATGGATCCGGGCGCGGACTGCCGGCGCGGGCCGCAGCTTGACGACGGCGTCCAGGCCGCCGCCCGGCGCCGCGTTCAGGGAGACGTCCCCGCCGCCGGCCTGGGTGAGCCGCTGAACCATGGAAAGGCCCAGGCCGGTGCCGTCGTGGTGGGCGTCGGCGGCACGCCAGAAGCGGTCGAAGGCCCGTTGCCGGTCGGTTTCGGTCATGCCAGGGCCCTCGTCGATCACATGTAGTTCGACCGTGCAACCGTCTTCTGTCGTCGTGGTGGTGGTCGCCAGGGTGATGGTGCTGCCGGGCGGGGAGACGTTCAGGGCATTGGACAGCAGATTGTCGAGGATCTGTTCGAGTGCGCCCGCGACCGCCCACACCTGGCCGGCTTTCGGGCCGCCCACCGCGATGCCGACGCGCTGATCGCCGGCGAACGCCGTCCAGATGGCGGCGCGGTCGGCGACGACGGCGTCGAGGTCCACGATCTCCGGGGTGGTCGCCGAGTTCTCCAGCCGGGCGAGGGCGAGCAGCCCCTGGACCATGCGGCTGAGGCGGGCGACTTCGTCGATCGCGTCGCCGAGACTGTCCTGGGCGCAGGCGGCGAGGTGGGGTTCGAAGTTCTCCAGACGCAGGCGCAGCGAGGTCAGAGGGGTCTTGAGCTGGTGCGACGCCTCGGAGGCGAAGGCTTGCTGGGCATGCAGCAGGTGCTGGAGCCGGGTTGCCGTGCGGGTGAACGAGGCCGTCACCCGGCGTAGTTCGGGCGGCCCGCGGTCGGTGGCCGGAGGGTCGGTCAGGCGGCCGTCGGCAAGTTGCGTCGTGGCCCGCTCCAGAGCCCGGAGCGGGCGGGTGATCCAGCGGGCGAGCGCGAAACCGATCAGCGCGACCACCGCCAGCACGCCCAGGCCGACGACGCCGAGCGCGACCCAGGTGGCATGCACCTTCTCGGCGATCGGGGCCAGCGGGTAGAGGGTCCGGACGGCGCACGGGACAGCGTCGCCGGACCCGCCCGGCACGGTCGCGAACAGGACCTTGACGCCCGGGACGAGGTCGTCGCGGATCCCGGTGGCGGGCCGGTCGTGGAGGGCGGTGGCGATGTCCGACTGGGAGGAGAGGTTGCTGCCCACGGCGGTGGCGTCGGCGGAGTCGGCGAGGACCGTGCCACCCCGGTCGGTGATGACCACACTGCTGCCGGTGCGTCGGGCGTAGTCGCGGGCGAACTCCGGCAGGTCCGACGCCCGCCCGTGCTCGAGTTTCTCCTCGCACACGGAGGCGAGCGTCACCGCGCCCAGCTCCGCGGTGTGGGAGAAGCGGTTCAGCTCGTTGCGGGCGTAGACGAAGCCGAACGGAACCTCCAGGGCCAGCAGGACGAGAGCCATGAGGCTGAGGTAGCTGAGCAGCAGACGGCGGGTCATCGGGCGCCTCTGCGCGGCTGATCCGGTGCCATCGGGGACGTATCCGGGCCGGTGGGCGGAACAAGACGGAACCCGATGCCGCGGATGTTCTCGATCCAGGCGGGGTCCCCGAGTTTGCGGCGCAGGGCGGCGATGTGCACATCGAGGGTCTTCGTGGGACCGAAATAGTCCGGCTCCCATACCGTGTCGAGGATCTGCTGGCGTGAGAAGACGGCTCCGGGATCCTCGGCGAGGCAGACGAGCAGGGAGAACTCCTTGGGAGCCAGGGCGATCGGCACCCGGCCCACGTGGACCCGACGGGTCCGGCGGTCGACGCTGAGCGGGCCGATCCGCTGGGCGCCGGCCGCACCGGCCAGGTCCCGGCTGCCGGAGGCTCCGGTGACCGTATCGCCCGCGTCGCCGGGCACGGCCCGGGTCCGGCGGGCCACCGCCCGGATCCGCGCCACCAACTCCCGGACGCCGAACGGCTTCGACACGTAGTCGTCCGCGCCCAGCTCCAGACCGAGCACCCGGTCGGTCTCGGAGTCCCGCGCGGTGATCATGATGATCGGGACCGGGGAGCGGGCTCGTAGCTCCCGGCACACGTCGATGCCGTCCATGTCGGG
Source organism: Streptomyces sp. NPDC054770 (assembly GCF_053611985.1). Lineage (NCBI taxonomy): Bacteria > Bacillati > Actinomycetota > Actinomycetes > Kitasatosporales > Streptomycetaceae > Streptomyces > Streptomyces sp. NPDC054770. The sequence goes on along the minus strand of NZ_JBSHBL010000024.1, from coordinate 12,046 downwards.
GAGCCCCAGGTCCAGGAGCACCATCGCCGGCTCCGCGGCGGACAGGCCGTCGGCACCGGTGCGCGCGTGTTCCACGGTGAACCCGAAACGGCCCAGCCCCTCCAGCAGGGGCCCGGCCACCCGGTCGTCGTCCTCGATCAGCAGCAGATGCATGGCGACAGGCTCACAAACAGCGGCCGTACCGCGTTGTACAACCGCCGCACCATTCCCTCGTATCAGTGACCCCTCGGGTTTCCCATGTGACGGCGGCACGCACACGGTCATCGATGGGAACGGGCGGAATGCAGCCGGATGGCGCACTCGCGGACGAGGTCTTTTCCGGGACATCCAGTGTGCTGCCAGCTCACGGTTAGGAAATGGTTAGGAAACAGGACGGCAGGCTCGCTGTGACGGGGCGGAGGTGCGTGTCGCAGGCAGGCAGGAGTGGCCCATGACCTGCGACTTGCGATGTGACAGGCATGGCTGCTGCGTACTGGGGGCCTGGTCGTTCGTCCGTCGAAGTCCGCGGGAAAATTCATGCACGGCCCTGGTCTTCGGGCACTGCGGGGTATTCGCCGCAGGGTTTCCGGGAACTGCCTGTATTTCTGTTTGATCAGCGCTTACACGCCTTCCCGTAGTGTCCGACGTGCGGTCTGAGCCAGGTGCACCGCGTGCTGGAAAAACCACTCGACTTCCGGGAATCCGCCATGCCCTCAGGTAGCCCCCACATGTCCATGAGTCCTCCCTTCCCGCAGGGAAGAAGCGATGCGATGCCCGACGAGAGGACGATCGGCGAACTGCGGCGGGTGCGCCCGGATCTGGTGGAGCCGTTCGCGGCAGCCTTCCCCGGAGCGCGGGCCACCGTCCTGGGGCGGCTGTGGGGCGCTCTCGCGCGGGAGCCGCTGCCCGGCGTGACCGCCCGGCGGCACGAGGCGGACACGCTGGTCGTCACGGTGCGGAACGGTGATCGGCTCACGGCGCCCGACGCCTGCGCCCAGCGGTTCGCCCGGCCGCCCGAGGACTTCACCGTGTCGGGGCCCGCGGGGCCGGTTCGCGGGCCGGCGCAACTCCTCGCCCGGCTGGGGCTGTCCGGATCGGCCGTAGGGCGGCTCGCCGCCGAGCTGGACAACAGCGTCGTCAACCTCGCGCTGGCCCGCGCCGCGAATCCCGAAGGGCCCGGCGGTGCGCGGGATTCGGCCGATGGGCCCGGCAGGCTGCGGGATTCGGCCGATGCGGAGCAGGCGGTGGTCGACGGCCACCCGCAGCACCCGTGCTGCCGTACCCGTACCGGCATGTCCGTCGCCGAGGTCCTGGCCTACGCGCCCGAGCACCACCCGGTGATCGAGCTGGCCCTGCTGCCCGTCCCGGCCGACCGCTGGCAGAGCGCGGGCACCTGGCCCGCCGAGCTGCGGGACGGCGATACGTTCCTGGTCCCGGTCCACCCCTGGCAGCGGGACCACGTACTGAGGCGCCACCGCGACCTCGCCGTGACGGGGCAGACGATCCCGGCCCGGCCGCTGCTGTCGCTGCGTACCCTCGCACCGGTGGCCGACCTGCCCGGCCATCACATCAAGACCGCCCTCGATGTGCAGGTCACCAACTACCGGAGGACCATCTCGCCGGCAGAGGTGGCCGACGGACCGGCCCTGTCGGATCTGGTCTCGGCGGTCGTCGACAAAGCCGGGTTCGGTGCGAGCCTGCGGGTGCTCCGTGAACTGGGCGGCGGCGCGGTCCGGGTAGGTGGGCGAGCCTCCGACAGCCTGGCCGCGATGGTCAGGGAGTCCACCGACTCCCACCTCGGCGACGGCGAGATCGCCGTCCCGCTGACGGCGGTGCACGCGACCGGCGCCGCCGTCGTGACGGGCGATCCGGTGCGCTGGCTGCGGGACTTCGCCACGCTGGTACTGCCGCCCGCGTTGGCTCTGCTGTCCATGGGAGTCGCGCTGGAGGCCCACGGCCAGAACACCCTGGTCGTCCTCCGGGACGGGAAACCGGTCCGCGTGCTCTACCGGGACCTGGACGGGGTCCGCATCAGCCCGCGCAGGCTGGCCTCCTGGGGATTCACCCTGCCGCCCCTGGCCGGCACCCGGGCGGGCGACGACCTGGACGCGCTGCGCACCAAGCTGTTCGGCGCGCTGGTCAGCGGCGTCTTCAGCGAACTGGTCGACGTCGTCGCCCGCACCCGTGCCACCGACCCCGGGACGCTGTGGGAGACGGTCGCCGAGGCCGGCCGCCGGGCATACGCCGACCTGCCGGACCACGGGGACGAGGCCGTCTTCTTCGGCGACACCCTGCCGTTGAAGGCCACCGTCGCGATGCGGCTGGCCGACGACCCCGGCAAGGCCCAGTGGGTTGCGATCCCCAATCCCCTCGCCCGGCACCGCCCCTTCTGACGCACTGGAGCCCCCCGTGACCACCTCAGCCGTCGCGTCCAGCACCACCACGACCGCAGCGCGGACCGGCCACTCGGACGAGACCGCCGACGCCGTCACCGCCCACACCCTGCTCAACTGCCTCGTCCGCGAGGTGTCCGCCCCCGAGCACCAGGTGACCGTCGACCACGACCACCTCCTGCTGCGCCTGCCCCACCGGGACCTGCTGCTGCGGGCCCGACTTCGGCGAGTCTCGATGATCGGCGCCCACCGCTTCCAGGGCCCCGTCCAAAGACTCCACGACGACGCATGGGTCACGGTCGACTGGCGGGAACTGGCCGGCTACGTCCAGGAGGAACTGGAACTGCGTACCGGCACGGCCAACGACGAGTTCCTGGACCAGATGGCCGACAGCCACGAGACGATCCGCACCACCCTGGAACACCGGGCCCGTCCGGCACCGCAACCGGACCTGTGTCCTGACCTCTATCTGGCTTCGGAGCAGGCGCTGGTGTTCGGACACCGCTTCCACCCCACCCCCAAGGCCCGCAGCGGAGACCCGGCGGACTGGTTGGCGTACGGACCGGAGACCGGAGCCCGTATCCGCCTGCGCCATCTGGCCGTACGCCGCGAACTGGTGCGGGAAGAGGGCGAGTCGGACGAGCTGGACAGCCTGTTTCCGCCGGTGGACCCGGACTACGTGACGCTCCCGGTGCATCCCTGGCAGTTCCGTTTGCTGCGCGGGCACGAGGGGCTGTGTGCGGCGATGGCAGAAGGCGCCGTCGTGGACGCGGGCGTCAGCGGGCCCGCATGGGTGCCCACCGCGTCGGTGCGCACGCTCTACCAGCCGGACGCGGACACCTTCCTGAAGTTCAGCCTGAACGTCCGCATCACCAACTGCCTGCGCAAGAACGCCGGTTACGAACTGTCGGGGGCCGTCGCCCTGAACCGGCTGGTCCAGCCCGTCATGACCCGGCTCGCCGACCGCTTCCCCGGCTGCGCGGTGCTCGCCGAGCCCGGCTACCGCACACTCGCCGCCGGCGGCGACACCGACCTGATCGAGGGTTTCGGCGTCATCGTGCGCTCCGGCCTGCGGCCCCACCTCCGATCGGGCGTGACACCCCTGCTCGCCGCCGCGATCGCGGACGAGTACCCCACCAGCCAGGCCCACGTCTCCCACCTGCTGACCCGAGGTAGCGGAGACCTCCTGGCCTGGTGGGAGGCGTATCTCGGGTTGCTGCTGCCACCCGTGCTGGCCGCGTACTTCGAACACGGCATCGTCCTGGAACCCCACCTGCAGAACGTCGTCGTCGGCGTGAGCGCGGACGGCATGCCCGCGCAGATGCTGTTCCGCGACCTGGAGGGCACCAAGCTCCTGCCCCGCCATCACGAGCGCTTTCTGTCCACGCTGCCGGAGGACGTCCGCGGGCCGTTGACCTACGACGCCGAACGCGGCTGGAACCGGGTCGCGTACTGCCTGCTGGTCAACCATGTCGCCGAGGTGCTCGGCGCCCTGGCCGACCTTCGGCCGACGCTGGAACCCGCGCTGTGGGGCCTGGTCCGTGACCGCATCGACGCCTACGCCCGTACCGCCGGTGCACCGCCCCGCCTGCGTGCCCTGCTCTCCGGCGTCCCGCTGCCCGCCAAGGCCAACCTCCTGCTGCGCTGGTCACGCCAGGCCGACCGGCACGCCCACTACGTCCCCCTGCCCAGCCCGCTCGGCGCGGACTTCCCCCGCGAGGTGACGCCGTGAGGCCCGCACTTCTGCACCACGTCCGCCGGTTGGCCGACGACGACCTGCCCGCCTACCTCTACGACCTGCCCGGCCTGCGCGAGCACGTCCGTGCCGTCCGGGCCGCGATGCCCCGCCGCGTCGAACTGCTGTATGCGGCCAAGGCCAACTCCGACCCCCGCCTGCTGCAGACCCTGGCCGGGCACGTCGACGGGTTCGAGGTCGCCTCCGGCGGCGAGATCCGCCACATCCGCGGTCTCTTTCCGGAAGCGCGGATCGCCTTCGGCGGCCCCGGCAAGACCCCGGGGGAACTGGCCGAGGCCCTGGACGCGGGCGTGGAGCGCCTGCATGTCGAGAGCGAGCACGAACTGCGCACGCTGACGACCGTGCTGGGCGACCGCACGGTCGACGTGCTGCTGCGTGTCAACGTACCGGTGATGCTCCGTTCGGTCTCACTGGTCATGGGCGGTTGTCCCAGCCCTTTCGGTCTGGACCCCGCTCAGCTGGACCGCTGCCTGGAGATCATCTCGGCCGACGGCCGCATCCGGCTGCGCGGGCTGCACGTCCACGTGGCCAGCGGCCTCGACGCGCGCGCTCACCTGTCCCTCGTCGCCCAGGTCATGGGCTGGGCGGACCGCTGGGCGCAGCAACAGAAGATCGCGCTCGCCGAGGTCAACCTCGGTGGCGGAATGGGCGTCGACTACGCCCGCCCCCACGAAGTCTTCGACTGGGCCGCGTTCGGTGTCGGGCTGCGCCGGACGCTGGAGCGCCACCCCCGGGTCACGCTGCGGATCGAACCGGGCCGCTCGGTCACGGCCTACTGCGGCTGGTACGTCACCCAGGTCCTGGACCTCAAACGCAGCCGCAGCCAGGCGTTCGCCGTCCTGCGCGGCGGCACCCACCACCTGCGCACACCGGCCGCGAAACAGCACGACCAGCCCTTCGAGATCGTCCCCGACCAGTCCTGGCACCACTCCTGGACCCGCCCGGAAGTCCACGGCGAGCCGGTGACACTGGTCGGGCAGCTCTGCACCCCCAAGGACGTCCTGGCCCGCCGCGTCGTCGTCGACCGGCTGCGGACCGGCGACCGGATCGCGTTCGCCATGGCCGGCGCCTATGCGTGGAACATCTCCCACCAGGCATTTCTCATGCACCCCCACCCGACCTTCCACCACATCGACGACCTGGACGTGCCCGTCGCGGACGCGTACGCGGGCCGAGCGACATGAGCATGCACTGCCGCCCGCCACGCGAAAGAGAACACGGTTCGGCGATCGCCGCCCTCACCGTCCGGGCCTTCCGCCGCTACCTGCTCGGCCAGCTGACCTCCAACATCGGCACCTGGATGCAGCGAGCCGCCCAGGACCTGCTGGTCCTCCACCTCACCGGCAACAGCGGCAGGGCGGTCGGCATCGTGACCGCACTGCAGTTCCTGCCCCAGACCCTGTTCGGCCTCACCGGGGGAGCCCTCGCCGACCGCTACCCCAGGCGCCGGCTGCTGCTGATCACCCAGACCACCATGGCGGCGCAGTCACTGCTGCTCGGCGTCCTGACCGTCACGGGCACGGTGAGCCTGTCCTCCGTCTACGCCCTGGCCGTGGCCCTCGGCACCGCCACCGCCGTGGACAGTCCCGCCCGCAACGCCCTGATATCGGAACTGGTCGCCCACGAGCAGGTGGCCGCCGCGGTCAGCCTCAACTCGGCCCAGTTCAACGTCGCCCGCATCCTCGGTCCCGCCGCCGCGGGCCTGACCGCGGCCGCCGTCGGCACCGGCCCGGTGTTCCTGATCAACACGGTCTCCTACCTGGCGGTCCTGTACGGGTTGTGCACGATCCCGTCCGGTGAACCCCGCCACCCCGGCCGACACCGACCCGGCGACAAGCGGCTGTCCGACGCCTTCCGTCACATCGCCGCCACTCCGGAACTCCTCCTGCCGATCACGCTCGTCGCCGTCGTCGGCACCTTCGGACTCAACTTCCAGGTCACCATCTCCCTCGTGGCCATCACCGTCTTCCACTCCGGCGCGGCGGCCTTCGGCTGCCTCTCCGCCACCTACGCCGCGGGCAGCCTCGCCGGCGCGCTCCTCACAGCCGGCGGGAAGCGACCGCCCACCGCACGACGTCTGCTCACGGCCACGGTCGCCTTCGGCGTACTGGAGGCGGTGCTGGGCCTGATGCCCGGCTACGGCACCTTCACGGCCCTGCTGGTCCCCGTCGGCCTCGCCGCGGTGATCGTCACCACGACCGCCAACGCCCTGACACAGCTGCACGTCGACCCGCAGCTGCGTGGCCGTGTGCTGTCCGTCTACTTCCTCGTGCTCCTGGGCGGCACCCCCATCGGCGCCCCCCTCGTCGGCGTCGCCTCCGACGCCCTCGGCCCCCGCTCCGCCCTGGTCCTCGGCGGCGTGATCTCAGCGGCCTCCGCGCTCGCTCTCACGGCCTGGACCGCCAAGCGGCACCGAGCGAATCCGCGGCTGACGGCGCCGGGCCCGGCCGGTCCGCCGCTCGCCGAGGCTCGCGACACGTCGGTCGGCACCGTCGGCGAGGCCCTGACCAGCCCGTCCCGGAGCCGCAGCAGCAGCAGAAGCGGGCCGTGGCCGGGCTGAAGGGGGAGACGGCGGGACCGACCGTTCGGGTCGTCAGAGGACGTCGTAGACCAGGTGTGTCGCGGTCGATGTCGCGGTCACGCTCCGCTGCACCAGCGTGCGCGGCGCTGCGCCGGTGAACAGCGGTGTCCCACTGCCCAGCACGACGGGCGCGAGGTGCAGGGACAGCACGTCGACCAGGCCGGCGTCGAGCGCCGAGCCGACCGTGGCGCCGCCGCCCATGAGGATGACGTCGAGGTCCTGCCCGCTGCCCGACGCCGCCGCCTCGGCACGCTCGCGCGCGGCGGTGACGGCGTCGCGCAGGCCGGTCGTGACGAACGTCCAGTCGAGGTCGGTGAGCCGTACCGACTGCGGCGGTGAGCTCGTCACGACGACGAAGGCGGGCTTGCCGACCTCGCCGGCGCCGTAGCCGGTCGTGCCGTCCCAGCCGTTCGGTCCGTCGACGATGTCGAAGAGGCGGCGGCCGAGGACGACGGCGCCCGAGCGGACGGTCCCCTCCCGCAGGATCCGGTGATCCTCGGGGTCGTCGGAGAACGCCCAGGTGTGCAGGGCCTCGCCGCCGGTGCCCAGACCGTTGTCCGGGCCGGGGTCGGGCCCGGTGACGAAGCCGTCGAGGGAGACCGAGATGTCAGCGATGATGCGTGTCATGCCAGGGCCGACCCGATCCGCCCGCAGAACTCATCGCTCAGAATCAGGCGCGTGCGTGCCGGATGCCCCCCAGGGCCGAGTAGAGCGAGTGATACGCACGGTGGCAGTCAGGATATGTTCAGGTTCCAGCTGGCACAGTCGGGCAGCATGAGCGATGAAACGTCTGCTGACCAGGGTTGGAATTTACTCCACGGTTTCACTGAGCCGGCCAGGAAATAGGAGCCTTTCCGGTCGACCGGCATGGGCGCTGTCTGTGCTCGCATGCTGGTGACCACGGCATCGAGTCTCTTCACCTCGGCTGCTCCCACCAGCGGCGTCATCGCCATCGTATTGCCTCCAAGAGAATTAGAACCCTTGGCAATGCATTTCCAGATAATTACCGTCCCGCAGACGTGAGGGTCGCCCCTCCGTGCTGTCACTCGTTCCATGCGAGGGTTTCATGACAACAGAGACGACGACCGAGGGCCTTCGGACGTCTGCCAGGCAGATGCTGAACAAGGTTCCCGAGGTCACGATCTGGTTCTGGATCATCAAGATCCTGTGCACCACGGTCGGTGAGAGCTTCGCCGACTGGATCAATATGAACCTCGGCGTCGGCCTGATCAACACGGCATTGATCTTCACCGTGGTTCTGGCGGGCGTCATGGGCTGGCAGCTCACCACCAAGCGCTACGTCCCGTTCGTGTACTGGCTCACCGTCGTGGTGGTGAGTGTGACCGGCACCCTCTACACCGACATCCTCACCGACAGCCAGGGCGTTCCCCTCGCGTTGAGCAGCAGCGTGTTCGCCGGCCTGCTGGCCGTCGTCTTCGGGATCTGGTACGCCCGCGAGCGGACCCTGTCGGTCCACACGATCACCACCCGTCCCCGTGAACTCTTCTACTGGCTCGCGGTCCTGGTCACTTTCGCCCTCGGCACCGCGACCGGCGACTGGACCCTGGAACTGACCGGCTGGACGCCGGGTGTCTCCGTGTTCCTGCCGCTCGGGTTGATCGTCGCGATCGTCCTGGGATGGCGCCTCGGCGCGGGCGCGGTGCTCTCCTTCTGGCTCGCCTACATCCTCACCCGCCCGCTCGGTGCCAACCTCGGCGACTGGCTCGGCTCGCCCAGCGGCGACGGCGGCCTGGGTCTCGGCACCGCGATGACCAGCGTGATCTTCCTGGGCGCGATCCTCGCCACGGTGGTGTACCTCACGGTCAGCCGCAGCGATGTCATCGAGACCCACGATCTCTCCCATGCCCCGCGAGCGCTGAACCCGGCGCGTGAGCGGATCATGCTCGGTTACTACGCCGTCGTAGCGGTCGCAACCGCGGCGCTTCTCGTCTGGGCGCACCACCAGCCCCACGCGGCCGCGGCCGGCGAGGACGACGCCCCCGCGCCCGTGACCACCCATCTCACCCCGAAGCAGGCGACGTCGCCGTTCCCTCCGGCTGAGATCGCGAAGTTCCGCACGATCGCCGCCGACACCCTGGCGAAGCTCAATGCGGGCAACCAGTCAGCCGCGACCGCCCGAGTGACCGACCTCGAGACCTCCTGGGACAAGGACCAGTCCGCCCTTGAGCCCAAGAGCGAGCAGTCCTGGCACTTCCTCGACAGCGAGATCGACCAGGTCCTGACGGCGCTACGCGCCCAGAGCCCCGACAAGGCCACCGAGGTCAAGGCACTCAACACCCTCCTCACCTCACTCGGCTGACCGACCAGGACGACGCACTGCCCCGACGCATCCCAGGCGCCGGGGCAGTGAGCGTCCGTTCTTCGGGTGGGCGGTTGCCTGCCTTTTGCGAGTGCGACTTACTCTTACGACTTGTAGGAGTTTCCGGGGAGGGTGTCGGCGTGTCCAGGGCAGACCCCCATGAGGCACCCGGTGGACGGTCTCGCGGCGATTGCGGGGCCGTGTCCTTGGCTGAGGAGTGGCGAGAATGAGCGAACACCGGCGCCGATCGTCGGGGAGGACCGCACCGTCCGGCATACCATCCGGCTCTGGCGGTGTGCCGGCCGGCGGCCGGGCCGCGGCACGCAGGGCTGCCCAGGCCCGGGGCGGCCGCGCCCGCCGCGCGGGGGGCCCGCGGGGTACGGACGCCGGACGTTCAGGTCGGCGCCGTCTCATCGACTACCCGCGGGCGGGCAGGCGCGGCGTCCGGCGGTGGCTGCCTTCGTGGAAGCTGGTGTCCGGCACCTTCCTGCTGTTCGTCGGCGGCGTGCTGGGCCTGTTCGGCTATGCCTACGCCACGACGACGATCCCCGGCGCGAACCCCAGTACGCAGGCGCAGAGCAACACCTACTACTGGTCGGACGGCTCGGTGATGGCCACCCAGGGGTCGACCAACCGGCAGAACGTCGATCTCGCGCAGGTCCCGAAACTGGTCCAGTGGGACTTCCTCGCCGCGGAGAACGCGACCTTCTACTCCGATCCGGGCGTCGACACGCAGGGCATGCTCCGCGCCGTCTACCACATGGCCACGGGCGGTGAGGTGCAGTCGGGGTCCACCATCACCCAGCAGTTCGTGAAGAACACCTACCTCAGCCAGGACCAGTCGGTCAGCCGCAAGCTCAGGGAGATCATGATCTCCCTGAAGATCGGTGGCCAGATGTCCAAGCAGGAGATACTGCAGGGCTACCTCAACACCTGCTTCTACGGCCGGGACGCCTACGGGATCGAAGCGGCGGCCCGTACCTACTACCACGTGCATGCCTTCCAGCTGAACGTCAGCCAGGGGGCATTCATCGCCGCCACGGTCAACGAGCCGAGCCTGCTGATGCACGCCGACACCGATCCGCAGGCCAAGGCCCAGGCCAAGGCACGCTGGAAGTACGTGCTGGACCGGATGGCCAAGATCCACGAGATCACCGGCGCGCAGGAACAGCGCTACCTGGCGCAGGGGTTCCCCACGCCCAAGCCGTACGCGCCGTCGGCGGGAACGTCCGGGCAGACCGGTTACCTGATGCAGGCCGCGGCGAAGTACGTCGAAGCCCACACCTCCCTCACGGACCAGCAGCTGGAGCGTGGCGGCTACCAGATCTACACGACCTTCGACAAGAAGAAGGTGAACGCGCTGTCGGCGTCCGTCGCGGCCATGGAGCACCGGCACCTCGACCCGCAGCACCGCTCGGCCGACAAGGACGTCCAGGTCGGCGCGGCGTCGATCAGTCCGTCCACCGGGGCGATCGTGGCGCTGTACGGCGGGGCCGGCTGGAACAAGGGCCACTGGACGGACAACGCGGACGCGACCGGTGTGCCGGTCGGCTCCACCTTCAAACCCATCGACCTGGCCGCCGCCCTCGACCACGGCGCCGTCCTCTCCCCGGGGCAGCCGGCCTCACCGATCACCCCCGCCTCGAAGTTCAACGGCGACGACGGCATCACCATCAAGAACCAGCAGGGCCAGGAACTGCCGGACTCGAACGACCCCACAGGACTCCTGCACCAGCGCAACGACGTCTCCACGAAGTGGGGATACATCACCCTGCGCAAGGCGATGGAGCAGTCGGTCAACACCCCCTACGTCCAACTCGGCGAGTACGTCGGCTACGACAACGTGGAGAGCGAGGCCCTGAAAGCGGGGCTCCTGCGCACGACCCTGCAGTACGACACCCCGGGCTTCTACATCGGTACCTCCACACCGTCGGCGATCCGCATGGCGGACGCGTACGCCACCTTCGACGACGGCGGGATCCAGCACGAGCCGTACTCGGTCACCAAGGTCGTCGCCGACGGCCAGCAGCTGCCCGGCTTCGACAAACCCAAGGGCACCGTGGCCATGCCCGCCGAGACCGCCGACACCGTCACCGACGTCCTGCGCGGCGTCGTCAAGAACGGCACCGGCACCAACGCCCAGGCCCTGGGCCGCCCGGTGGCCGGCAAGACCGGTACGACCGACGACTACAAGTCCGCCTGGTTCATCGGCTACACCCCGCAGCTGACCACGGCGGTGAGCATGTTCAAGGAGGACTCGAAGAACGCCGGCCTGCAGTCCATGCAGGGCGTCGGCGGCTACGCCAAGGTCTTCGGCGCCGACATGCCCACCGAGGTGTGGACCGGCTACATGACCGCCGCCCTCCAGGGACAACCCGTCCAGCAGTTCCCGCCCGCACCCCAGCTGGGCGAGGGCACGGACGAATACGGCGCACCCTCGCCCACCCCCTCCGCCACCGCACCCCAGAGCACCCCCACGGCCACCCCGACCGCACCGGCCTCCCCGACCCCCACCACCACACCGTGCCACCGGCACAGGAGGCACTGCGTCAGCCCGAGTCCGACCGACACCACCGGCACCACCGCCGGCACCGGCGGCGGGCTGCTCGGCGGCACAACCGGCGGAAACATCTCACCCTCACCGACGACCAGCTCATCGGCCCCGGCCGGTACCCGCCCAGGGCGTTGAGCCGCGTCACGGTGGCCTCGGGCACCTTGTTCCCGCGCAAGGGGCGGCCGCGGCAGACCGCGCGCCACGCGGTCTGAACAGGCACGCGGCGGCCGTTCAGGATCCGTTCAGGCTGACGCTGCCAAGGTCAGTGGTTGCGATCGCCTCGTCGCGGTCGCCTCCCCCACTTCGAGTACGTCTTCGCGGAGTTCGTCGAACGGGGCTGGACGTCACCGGGATCGCCGCCGTTCGGGCTCTGCTTGCCCTTGCCGGCCAGTCGGATCTTCTGTCCGTCCTTGACGCCGATCGGGGTGCGCACGGTCAGCGGCTTGCCGCCGGGCATCTGCAG